>NZ_DDKU01000066.1:0-49890 GCF_002339775.1 Thalassolituus sp. UBA2590 | reverse complement strand
CGGCTTTGTTGCAGCAGAAGTGTCTCAGCGTCACGGGTTTTGCCCGAGAGGGTTTCTTTCAGATCGATAAGGTCGGACGCAGATTCCATCAATGCTCGCGAAAGCTGCTGCATCGCCGAATAGCGGTCCATTTCCAGAGGATCAAAGTCTTCGTAATCTGGTCCATGACGCTCTTGGCGGAACAGCACCTGAGCTTCAGTTTCAATATCCAGACGTCTCAGCTGGTCGCGCATCCGGTCCAGCGTCTGATCCATTTCTGAGAGAGTCCCCGCGAAATCGCTGACCTGCTCTTCCAGACGCCCCCGACCAATCGCTGTCTCACCGGCCAGGTTGACGAGGCTGTCGAGCAGATCAGCTGAAACTTTCACCAGCTCAGTAGGTGCTTTTCGCTGTTGTGCCATCGCCGGAGCCGGACGTTCCGGCGCCATCTCAACCTCTTTACCGGGCAGAGGTACAACGGCTAATGATCCCTCGTCGCCTTCAGTGTCGGCCTGTGATTCGTCGGACAGATCATCGCTCAGGGAAACAGGGGCATCCGCCTGTCCGCCGGTATCTGCAACAACGTCTTGAGCAGACACTGGAGCATCGACCACCAGCTCTTTTTCTCCGAGCACGAGCACGCCATCACTGTCGAGCAGGCTGGCTACATCATCAATCTTTGACTGCAGGTTTTCCTGCCGTTCATTGAGGTGCATGAAGAAGGTGTCGTCAAAGCGGGCTTTGCGCGACAACGCCTTCTGGATATCTGATTCGAAGTTATGGGCTGTGTCACCGATGACTGATAACCCAGCGAGGCGAGCGCCACCTTTCAAAGTGTGTAACACACGCAGAAGTTCGTCTGCGCCCTGAGTTGACGAAGGCTCCGCACGCCATGCTTCAACGCCTTCATCCAACGCTTCCATCAACTCACCAGCTTCTTCAAGGAAGATACCGACGATTTCGCGGTCACTCTCATCCGCGGTTTCGGACTGCACCATATAGGCACGCGAGTCCGCTTCCGCAGTATCCTGAACAGGGCTCGACTCAGCACCACTGCGCTGCGATGCCACTTTGAGAGCCTCAATCATGCGCTCGGGATTTTCTGGGCCCTTGCCTTCCCTCACAGATTGCAGCTGTGTAAACAGTAAATCGTGAGCACTTTGTGCCAGCGGTAATGTATCTTCGGAAAGATCAATCACCCCATCATTCAGGCGCTCATAGAGTGTTTCCAGCTCGTGGCATAAATCAGCAACTTCTGGCAACTCGGCCATACGTGCACCACCCTTGAGGGTGTGCAGCTCACGCTGAAGTTCAGCAACCGGCAGAAGGTCTTCTGGGGTCTTTTCCCACTTCTGTACGATGGACTCAATGGCTTCGGTGATTTCCTCAGCTTCCTCAAGGAAGATATCCAGAATCAGGTCATCTTCCTGCTCTTCGATATCGGCCTGCTCTAGCTCACTCAGGGAGGACTCATCAACCTCAGGAACCGGGGGTGTTTCTTCATCGTTAAGAGAAAGCATCCCCTCCACAACGGAAGACTCACCAGCATGAGACCCGGCGGATTCATCTGGCTGTTCTTCTGTCTGCTCATCTAGCTGTTCTTCTGCTTGCTCATCAGGCAACTGCGATTCAGGGAACTGCCAATCACGAACGCGACGAACGGTGTCCGACACGTCAGGAAGATCCTGACCTGCCGCCAGGCAGTCCATCATATTGAGCAGCTCTTCATGCGCATCGCTGATAAAAGCCACTAACTCAGGCTCAGGATGCGCCGCCGCGTTGCGCGCGCCCTGATAAAAATGATGCAGTGCCAGCGCCATTTCTTTCACTGCAGGGATACCTGCGTCTTCTGCGGCCTGTGCTGCTGATGACAGATCTGCCGAAATAGTGTCGAGCACCTCAGAGCTATCTTCTTCCTGCCACGTCTGCAGAAGCTCATCGGCCTCAATCAGCGAATCCATGCCAGAAGCCAGGAAGTGACTGATTGCTTCGGTCGATATGCCCGCTGCCGATTCGCCCTGATACATAGGCTGAAGCTGCTCAGTTTCAATAGCAGCCGCGCGCTCGATTAAAGCGGGTGCTTCTGGCATATCTTCGAGCAACATAAGCTGATCGACAGTCAGATAAGAACGCAGAGCCACAGAAGCATCGTTCAGCAACGACGCCAGTTCTGGAGTATTCGGTAAACGGAAAGCACGAAGCTCTTTGGTTAATTTTTCAATAACAGAAGCGACATCGGCAAGCGGTGCCAGCTCTGCCATGTGCGCACTGCCCTTAAGAGTATGCAGGGCTCGCTGCAGTGCATCGCTGATCTGGTTACCACACGCCGTTTCATTCGACTCGGTAACAAACTCATCGACAACCGCGAGGTGTGCTTCAGCTTCGGCAATAAAGATTTCCAGCAGTGCGGCACGATCTTCTGCCTCTTGTTGAGCATCGGTATCCTGCGTCGCTTCCGGGCTGGCCAGCTCTTCCACCACGCCGATAGCATCGTCTGCACTACTCTCAACGTCATTACTCTCAGCGGTACCATCCTCAACGATACGCGTATCCGCTTCGACGTCTGATTCAGCTTCTTCCACAGGATCTGCTGAATCGTCCTCAGCAGATGAGCCCGGCAGAGTCGCCGGCTGGTTGCCCTCAGCCGTGGCGAAGGCATAGTCCATGTATGGCTGAACATCGATTGAAGCAGCACGCTTAGCACGGAAATCTTCAATGAGGCCGGGAAGTTGTTCAATCACACGATCGACGAACGCAATCATGTCATCATTGACAGAAATCGTCTCATCGAGCACGCGGTTGAACATATTTTCTACGGACCATGCCAGTTCGCTGACATCATCCGCTTTCACCATGCGGCCACTGCCTTTCAGAGTATGGAAAGAACGTCTTACGGTGGTCAGCGCTTCACTGTCATCCTGATTCTTACGGTAAGCAGGCCAGAACTCGCCCAGAGTCTCGGTAACTTCTTCTGCTTCCTCGAGGAAGACTTCAATGATTTCATCATCAATGAAGTCATCGTCAGCGTCTTTTAATGCGTTATCTGCAGGTTCGCTTAGAGTCTCTGCCGGCTGTTCTTCGTCCAGATCCTCTTCGAGCTCAATAATTGGCAGTTCATCGGATTCGGACACGTCTGATTCGGCAACATTGGAGATCAGATCCTGATTACTTTCTATCAGTTCATCGTCGAGACCGAGCGCTTCAGAGAAGCTGGTAACATCGACGGCTTCATCCGCAAATCCTTCGGGTAACTCAACATCAGAGAGATTTTCAGACGCCGCAGATTCAATACCGCAGCGCTGCATCAACGTGCTCAGCGTATTTTCCGCGCGCTCAATAATCGCGATATCAGTAGACGTTGACTCGTCAGAGTAACGTTCAAGATAGTATTCAACACCACTGAGAACTTCCGCGACCATATCCATAACGCCCCATTCCGGCGCTGGGCGGTCGGCCAGCAGCGCCTGCTGGACGAATGTTGAGAGATTCGATAACAATACCGCGACGCGCGGCATTGGAATCATATTTAATGAGCCTTCAATCGAGTGCAGAAGTGCCGGGACTTCCTGCAACTTCTCGGTTGACCATTGGTGAGCAATATAAGATACGACCCCGTCCTTCACCTGCTCCAGGACATTACGCGCTTCACGAAGCACAGCACGCTGAGCGTCGGACATCGCACTGTCGCTGACGGACTTGCTGGTGTCACCATCACGGATCATTCCGTTTAACGTCGCTTCGACGTACAGAAGCGCACCCGCGACATCGAGCAACCCGGCGTCGTTCTCGTCGGTGGCATCAGCCTCGAGCATGGAAACAATCGCGCTTTCCTGCTCCTGCATCACCCGGCGTGGCATGCCCAGCCCCAGCATCCCCATAGTATCGGCGACCTGACGGACTGTACTGCGGATGGAGCTCAGAGCAGGCTCGCGTTCAGCAGAACCACGAACAACCTGATCAAGTTCATCTTTCACCGTGGAAATTTCTTCGATCAGAGCAGTCAGTGCACCGGACACAGCATCCGAGCCAGCTCCCATCGCATGATCTTCCGCGTCTTCCGCATTAGGTAGAGCTTCAGCCAACCGGAAACGCTTCTGCACCAGACGAATGGCTTCACCACGCGCATCAGTGCGGGCAACATAGAACAACAGATTTTTCAGCAGCTCTTCTGCAGGTGGACGGTTAATCGCCGCTACCCCTTTATCGAGGCCTGTTTTCAGAAGCTGATCAAGCTGGCGCAGCAGAACCTTCGCACTTTTCGGCAAGCTATCCTGTTTCAGCAGCCACTCACTGAATGCCAGCGCAGGCAACCAGACAATCCCCTGAGGGGTGCCACCCATAGACTTATTGAGCTTAGCGAAGAGTTTATTAATGTAGTGCTTCGCCAGGTCCGGGTCGCGATCCTGCAGCAACTGGAGAGTAGCCGCCTGCAGCATCTGACGCGTTTTGCGCAGCCATGGCGAAAAATTGGGTTGGGTAAACAGGTTTTTCTGCGCTCCCGTCAACGGGGCGTTGTGCTCGACGTAAGGCGTGAACAGTGACGTTTCAGACAGGAAGTTTTCACCGCGGGTAGACCGCAGTTCATTCAGGATTGGCAACAGCACCACAGGCAGGTCACGACGCCCGACCTTCACGTGCTCAAGATAATGCGGCAACTGAATAATGGCCTGCATCAGTACCTCAAGGCCATCCCGCTCATTACTCAGGGAACCCTCAGTCAATGCCAGAGCAACCGCTTCCATCTCTTCAGCCAGCAGCGCAGCTCCGTAGAACTCCACCATCTGCAATGTTCCATGCACCTGGTGCAGGTAACTTAAACAGAAGCGCAGACGACTTCTGTCTTCGGGATGTTCAACGTACGCTTCAAGTGCCTGCTGAGCCTGTTGCAGCGTATCCTGAATTTCCCCTTTTACCCATTCCAGGGCGATGTAGTCCTGACTCATCGCCTTGCACTCTCCCCTGTCGATGTGGATTGTTTGCGGACAAACGCGGTCACCTGACCACTGTGCACCGATTCTAATAGCGGGTGCTCCCAGTCCACCATTTCACCGAGCCCGATAACCAGTAAGCCCCCCGGCGCAAGACGTTGCGCGAGAGCATCAAGAATTTCCCGCCGACGCCAACGACGGAAATAAATAAGAACGTTCTGACAGAAAATCACATGCTGCGACTGCAGAGGACAGTTCTTCAGATTAAGAATGTTTACCTGACTGAAGCAGCAACGACGGCGTAACTGAGCGGCCACTTCTACCTGCTGTGAAGACAGCGGCGCAATGGCCCAGTTGTGGTACTCAACCGGAATACGTTCAAGCGCTCGCAACGGGTAACGGCCGCTGCGTGCTTTGCGAAGAACAATCGTGGAGATATCCGTACCGGTAATAGAGTACTTCAGACCTGTCGGCGCGAGGTTTTCCTCGGCAAGCATAGCCAGCGTGTAAGCTTCTTCACCCGAAGAACAACCGACACTCCAGAACTCCATAGTCTCTTCACGAGCCTGCAGGCGCGGACGCTGGCGACGCATATGCTCGACAACCAGCTGTAACGCATCCGGATCACGGAAAAAGCGCGTCTCCTGGACGGTAAGCCGATCGACCAGAGTCGACCACTCCATCACACCAGAAGGGCCATCCTGAATCTTGTCGTAGTACTCTCCGTAGTCGCGGATGCCGAGTTCCAGCATGCGCAGCCCCAGGCTGGTCTGTAAGAAGGAGCGTCGCTGCTGGGGTAAAAACATCCCCGTGCGCTCCTCCAGTAACCCCTGCCAACGATTAAACTGCACATCGTCAAGCTCAGGGACCGTACTCAGACCATTTCGGATTGACTGGCTCATGTATCAGACCGTTGCGTCAGAGCCCTCAGAGAGTGCTCTGCTCTTCTTCGGTTTCTTCATGAAATTCTGCGTCACTCACAGTCTCTGGCAGCTTAAAGCCGGCCACAGATTCACGCAGCATGTTCGCCATTTCAGCGAGGTTACCAATCGACTTCGCGGTCGCTGTGGTACCAGCGGACGTCTGAGAGGTAATCTCCTGAATAACGTTCATCGTGTTAGAAATATGGCCCGCAGACGACGCCTGCTGACGTGCCGCGTTGGAGATGTTCTGAATCAGTTCTGCCAGGTTATTCGATACGCTTTCAATTTCTTCCAGCGCCACACCCGCATCCTGTGCCAGACGAGCACCACGTACCACCTCGGTAGTGGTCTGCTCCATCGAAATAACGGCTTCGTTAGTATCGTTCTGAATCGTCTTAACCAGCGCTTCAATCTGCTTGGTCGCCGCGGCAGAACGTTCTGCCAGACGCTGTACTTCGTCCGCAACCACCGCGAAGCCCCGACCGGCGTCACCCGCCATCGATGCCTGAATTGCAGCGTTCAGAGACAGAATATTGGTCTGGTCAGCAATGTCGGTAATCAGGGAGATGATGTCACCAATCTCCTGGGACGATTCACCCAGACGTTTAATACGCTTAGATGTTTCCTGAATCTGCTCACGGATATTATCCATACCACTAATGGTCGACTGTACAACCTCAGAGCCTTTGTTCGCGATCGCAACCGACCGCTCCGCAACCGCAGATGATTCAGAGGCGTTGGCGGATACCTGGTCAATCGACACCGCCATTTCGTTGATCGCTGCGGATGCACCGGCAATTTCCTGAGCCTGGTGTTCAGATGCTTCAGCAAGGTGCATTGCCGTCGCCTGAGTTTCCTGAGCCGCCGACGATACCTGTACCGCAGTATCGTTAATCGACGATACCAGTACGCGCATCTGGTCGATCGCGAAGTTAATCGCGTCGGCAATCGCACCGGTAAAGTCTTCGGTCACCGTCGCTGATGCTGTCAGGTCACCGTCTGCAAGGTCAGCAATTTCGTCAAGAAGACGCAGAATCGCCACCTGGTTCTGTTCGTTGGTCTGACGGGTATCCTGCTCTCGCTGCTGAGCGTCTTCTTCACGTTCACGAGCACTCTTAGACTCGGTGCGGAAGTAAATGTAGGCAAATAAGAGAGCAATAAACGCAAGAACATAACCACCAAGCTGAATCATGTTCCGCTCTTCGGCATTGTTCTGAATTTCATTCGTCAGAACCGATGTCTGCTCAAGCAGGACACGTGAATTCTGGAAGATATTGTCGGAGGCTTCACGAACCTGGAAGAGTTCAGGAGAGGTTTCCAGAATTTCGTCAACAGAGCCTGATACGAATTCAAACAGCTCAGCAACTTCAGCCAGTGCATAAACTGCTTCTTCGTTCGTTACCTGAGAGATGTTCATGGCAATGTTGCCCTGTATCATACCGTTCAGTACCCGACCAAACAGCGAGGCGTCACGACCAAAAGCATCGGCGGCCATAACGGCATCATCACCACCCGCCAGTACTTTGTTTACCGAACGTACGATACGTTCTGCAAGCCAGGACTGACGCTGAGCAACCGCAACCTGATCAGCAGGTGCGCCGCTTTCAAGCAGGATATCAACGATCTCGTCGTACTCAACCTGCAGCTGAGGAATGGTTTCAGAGAGAAGCTCGGCTACTTCGTGAACCGAAAGTACGATCTGCTCAGAGCGGATAATCTGGTCAGCATCTTCACGAACGCTGTTCCAGGTTTCCTGAACACCCGACTGTGCGGCATCCTCTGAAGGAGGCAGACTCTTCGAATCATCACCGGCGACAAGATATCCCCAACGCTTATCAAAGTTATCTCGCGCCTGGCGCAGCTGGGTAAATGCATCTGGTTTACCACCAGCGGCCTCTACCGCGTTCTTCGCCAATTCCTGAGATAAAACCCGCAACTCACCCGAGTGCTCAAGATACTGTTCATCCTTTGTGGCCAGGATATTGACCCCAATGGTGATACCAATGAAACCGATCAGGAAAACGAACATCAGTACGATGGCACTGAAGTTACTCTTTTTCCCCTGATTTACTGTGTTTCCACTCATGCCGTCCTCTCCAAACTCGCTGCATGCTGATCCGACCCGACGGGCCAGTAAATTGTTATTATTTTCCGTTCCGTGTTTATACGGCGATATTCATAAACTCAGGTGATCTCAACAGCTCACCAAATTCCATGACTGGCCAGTTCCTGCCATCGCGTTCAAAAGCTTTCGCCACAAAAGGCGCGAGAGCCTCAGGCACCTGCGGTACAGGCACCTCCCGGTCTACCGGAAAACTCTGCATACCAAGCACTGCATCCACCAGCAGGCCGGTAAGGTATTCATCCTGCTCAATCACCAGAACGCGCTGACTACGCCAGTTACCACGAGACGGCTGACCAAGCAGACCATTAAGATCCATCACAGACACCATACGCCCACGGACATTAGCAATACCAAGCACCCAGTTTTTCACACCAGGAACCCGGGTTACTTTTGGCATCTGCAGAATTTCCACGACATCGGCCATATTGGCGACGTATTGCTCGTTACCCAGCAGAAATCCGATTCCGCGCCAGGTTGATACCGTTTCAACCTGTTGTGGCAGCGGCGACGCAAAGCGGCGGCTGCGATTTTCCATCTCGGTGAGCAGAGCAAACGGTGTCATGGTTTCAGCCTTCTTCTGTGCCGATCAAAGCGTTGATTTCTGACAGCAGACGGCTTTCAGAGACGGGCTTAACCAGATAGCCCGACGCGCCCTGACGCTTACCCCAGACCCGATCAGTCTCCTGATCTTTGGTAGTAACAATCACGACCGGAATATTCTTAGTCTCAGGGCTTCGTGTTAACTGACGGGTTGCCTGAAAGCCATTCAAGCCAGGCATAACAATATCCATCAAAACAAGATCCGGAAGCTCCTGACGAGCAACAGCGACACCATCAGCTCCGTTTTCTGCATTCAACACTTCGTGGCCGTTTTTCTCGAGCACCGCCCGGAAAGCCTCGGTTTCCGTTGGTGAGTCATCCACCACAAGAATGCGTGCCATGCTACTTACCCCTTACTTATTTCGCGTGCTGACGGATAGAACCGAGCAGCTCTTCTTTACTGAATGGTTTGGTCAGGTATTCATCAGACCCGACGATGCGACCTTTGGCTTTATCAAACAGGCCGTCTTTGCTCGACAACATGATGACCGGGGTAGACTTAAACTTGGAATTATTTTTAATCAGGGCACAGGTCTGATATCCGTCCAGGCGCGGCATCATGATATCGACGAAAATAATATCCGGGTCGGTATCGGCGATTTTAGCCAGGGCATCGAAACCGTCTGTGGCAGTGATCACTTCACAACCAACTTTCTTAAGCAGGGTTTCGGCAGTACGACGAATCGTCTTACTGTCGTCAATCACCATGACCTTTACATCTTGAAAATTATCGTCCATACGACAGGCCTTTCACCATCCAATTATCTGTTGTTGTTTTACTCTGATTGGCCAGAGAGTTCTGTGACTCAACCCTCAGACCGGCAAGAGCCCCCGACTGTCCTATAGAAAGAATACAGAAAATCAGTCGTTTCCCCGGGGCCACCGGGACGCTTCGCTTTTGTATCACACTCCGCCCGGACAGGCTAGAGAGCATACCGGGAACCCTGCCTGATGCAACAGACTGTCGCTGACAAAGGTCAGACAAAACGCTGAAAAAGCCAAATAGGATACGTTACAATCGGACGATTAATTATTCCCGCCAGAATGGCGGCTGACCACGCAGCGGAGACGCAATGACTATCAGACTTGGCGTAATCATGGATCCCATTCAGGAGATCCACTTCAAGAAAGACACTTCACTTGCGTTACTAAATGCAGCACAGGAGCGCGGCTGCGAACTCTGGTATATGGAGCAGTCTGACCTCTCCATACAGAAAGGCCGTTCCTACGGTCGTATGGCATCGTTGAAGGTAGCAATGAATCCAGAGCAGTGGGCCGACCTTGGCGAGTTCGAGGATCGCCCACTGGCCGAGCTCGACATCATTATCATGCGCAAAGACCCGCCCTTTGATAGCGAGTTCATCTACAGTACCTATATTCTGGAGCGCGCAGAGGAAGAAGGCGTATTAGTCGCCAACCGCCCTCAGAGCCTGCGGGACTGCAACGAGAAAGTATTTGCGACAGCCTTCCCTGAGTTGATGTCGCCAACTATTGTTGCGCGCCGCGCAGACCTGCTTAAAGCATTCCACAAAGAACATGAAGACGTCATATTCAAGCCTCTCGATGGCATGGGCGGCTCTTCCATTTTCCGCCTGAAAAAAGATGACCCCAACGTCAGCGTGATTATTGAAACGCTGACCGCTCACGGCACCCAACAGATAATGGCGCAGAAATTCATCCCTGAAATCACCTCGGGAGACAAGCGCATCCTGATGATTAACGGCGAGCCGGTTCCTTACAGTCTTGCGCGTATTCCGGCCCAGGGTGAAACCCGTGGCAATCTGGCCGCCGGTGGCCGTGGTGTAACGCAGGAGCTCTCGGAGGATGACCATCGCATCGCCAGCATCATTGGCCCAGAGCTTAAAAAGCGCGGCTTATATTTTGTTGGCCTCGACGTCATAGGCAACTGTCTGACTGAGATCAACGTCACCAGCCCGACCTGTGTTCGCGAGATTTCACGCGACAGCGGTATCGACGTTGCCGGACAACTGATCGACACACTACTGGAAATCCGCCGTTCCAGTGTGGACAATTCCTGAAGGTGAGAGCAGACTTGCGCGCACAAAGACGGAGACCCTGACAGACCATGAGTGCCCAGACCGTATCAAGCAACGACCGCATGATGTTCGCGATATTTGTCGCGCTCATGGTGCATGCCATGCTTGTACTGGGCATCAGCTTCAGTGCCGAAGAAAGTCCGGCTTTCAGCTCCACGCTGGACGTAACACTCGCGGGCTACCGCAGTGAAGAAGCCCCAGAGGATGCCGACTTTCTGGCCCAGGAAAATCAGCAGGGCAGCGGCACCCTGGACGAAGCTGAGATGCAGACCACGGATGTCGAGGCCGATTTCCACGCCAACGATATCCGCGAAAATGTTCGTGAAGAGCAGATGCCAACAGCACCGCGCACTCAGGACAGCCAGCACACTCAGGTGATATCAACAACACGCAGTCCCACCAAGCAACAGCAGCAGATAGAAGATCCGCAAGCCCCGACACCCGATATTCCGGAGGGCCCTCAGCAAACTCTGCTGGAGCGCAGCCTGGAAATTGCCAGCCTGCAGGCAAAACTGGATACCGAGCGACAGCTTTACGCACGTATGCCACGGGTTCACCGTTTGACCGCAGCTTCGACTATGAAAGCCGCTGACGCTTACTACGTAAACCTGTGGCGTCAGAAAATCGAGCGAATGGGGGCAATCAACTACCCTCGGGAAGCTGAAAACTGCTACGACAATTGCCGCTTGCGGATTTTGGTATCCATCAATCCTGATGGCAGTATTCACGAGCTTGCAGTGCTGGAGTCTTCGGGCCGCAGAGTGCTCGATGAAGCCGCCACTCGCATTGTGCGACTTGCGGCTCCGTTCGCCCCCTTCACCAACGAAATGCGGCGCGAGATGGATCGACTGGAAATCATCCGTACCTGGCAGTTCACCGGCGATCGTTACCTGTCGGGGTCAAACTGATGCTTGAGCTGAACAGCCTTCGCAATCACCTGTTAATAGCCATGCCGGGGCTTGATGGCTCCTGGTTTGGTGGCACGGTGACCTACCTGTGCGAACACAACGCCGACGGCGCCATGGGCCTTGTGCTCAACAAACCCTCCAGCATTGAGTTCAGTGACATCTGTGAACAGCTGGACATTGATCGCCGCAGCCATATTGCACCCACCATTCTTCAGGGCGGACCAGTCAGTCCGGAGCAAGGATTCATCCTGCACGAAGAAACCGGTGACTGGGGCGCTACCATGAACATCACGGAACGAGCGCACCTCACCTCGTCGCAGGATATTCTGCGCGCGATTGCTCAAGGCACGGGCCCGCAGAATTATAGTCTTGGCCTTGGTTATGCTGGATGGAGTGCCGGTCAGTTAGACGAAGAATTGCGTGAGAATGCCTGGCTCACCCTGGAAGCCACCCCCGACCTCCTGTTCCGTCTCGATCAGCGCGACTTATACGACGTCGCACTCAGCAAGCTGGGCGTCAGCGCCGAATTTCTCAGTGACGAGTCGGGCCATGCCTGATTCTCCTCAGATTCCTGATCGCATTACTTCCGTCATGGGGTTCGATTTCGGCACGCGCCGCATCGGCATCGCCATCGGCCAGCGCCTGACCGACAGTGCCAATGCGCTCGAACCCATCAAAGCGAAAGACGGAGTGCCCGACTGGGACGCACTGGAACGCATCATTAATGAGTGGCAACCTGACGCCTTTGTCACTGGCCTGCCACTGAATATGGACGGCACCCCTTCAGAAATGAGTCGAAGAGCGGCAAAATTTTCCCGCCGTCTGGAAGGACGTTTCCATCGTCCTTCGTACACTCAGGACGAGCGCCTGACCAGTTACGAAGCAAAAGGTATGGTCATCGAAGAATCCGGACACCAGAACTTCGGTGATTACTCGGTAGACGGCCTTGCTGCCTGCCTGATTCTGGAAAGCTGGATGTCAGAACACCCGAAAGCAGGAGAGCAATGATGAATCTGCCGGATATAGAACAAATCACTCAGGACCTTGCAGAGCAGCTCACTGAGCTAATGACCGAACGCCAACTCGATAATCCGTTACTGGTTGGCATCCGAACAGGTGGTGTCTGGGTAGCCGAGCGCCTCAACGACACACTGAAGTGCACCGACGATGTCGCCTCGCTCGATATCAGCTTCTACCGTGATGACTTCACCCGCCACGGCCTGCACCCGAAAGTTCAGGGGTCAGAGCTGCCGGATTCGATTGAAGACCGACACATTATCCTCATCGACGACGTCATTATGAGCGGCCGCACCATACGCGCAGCCATGAATGAGCTTTTTGATTATGGCCGCCCAGCCAGTATTACCCTGGTATGCCTGCTGGATATTGGCCGACGCGAATTACCGATTCAGCCAGATCTCTGCGGAGCAACTCTGGCATTAAACGATGGCCAGCTGGTCAAGCTGACCGGCCCGCGCCCCTTAGTTCTGACTCTGGCCTGAACAGGAACACCACATGACTGATCCCAACACAGTCCAGCTCACCGAAGACGGACGCCTGAAGCACTTTCTGACGACCGAAGGCCTGAGCCGCGAGCTACTCACAGAAATACTGGATACCGCCGATTCCTTTATCAGTACGCAGGAACGTGCCGTAAAAACCGTTCCATTGCTCCGCGGTAAAACCGTGGTGAATCTGTTTTTCGAAAACAGTACCCGGACCCGTTCAACGTTTGAACTGGCAGCAAAACGTCTGTCCGCCGATATCCTTAATCTGGATATCGCACGCTCGGCGACTTCTAAGGGTGAAACCTTGATGGACACTCTCTGGAACCTCGAGGCTATGTACAGCGACATGTTCGTCGTTCGTCACTCCGACTCAGGGGCTGCGCATTTTATTGCCGAACAGGTAACGCCAAACGTCGCCATTATCAATGCCGGTGACGGCCGCCACGCGCACCCGACTCAGGCCATGCTTGATATGCTCACCATCCGCCGCCACAAAGGCGATATCGAGGGCAAAATCGTCGCCATCGTCGGTGATATTCTGCACTCCCGGGTTGCCCGCTCGCAGATTCATGCGCTGCGCACATTAGGGGCTGCAGAGGTCAGGGTCATTGGTCCGGGAACACTTCTGCCGTCGGATATCGAAAGCATGGGTGCTGTTCCTTATTACGACATGAGAGCCGGCCTTGCCGACTGCGACGTTGTGATCATGCTGCGCTTGCAGAAAGAACGTATGCAGAACGCACTCCTGCCATCAGAAGGTGAGTTTTTCAAACTCTACGGTCTGACGAAAGAAAAACTGGCATTTGCCAAGCCGGATGCCATCGTCATGCACCCGGGCCCGATCAACCGCGGTGTTGAAATTGAATCCGCCGTCGCCGACGGCAACCAGTCCGTCATCCTGAATCAGGTCAGCTACGGCATTGCCGTTCGTATGGCCGTGATGGCGATGGCCATGAGTGGCCAGCAAACACCCGTGAACAGTGAGGAGCCTGCCTGATGAGATATCTGCATATTGCGAATGCGCGGGTAATCAATCCTCAGACCCAGACAGATGAGATCACCGATATCTTTGTCGCTGATGGCCGCATTGCGACACTTGGTCGTAGACCCGATGCCGGTGAAATTGAACACACGATCGATGCCACGGGTCAGTGGTTAATGCCCGGTCTGATTGATCTTGGCGGTCACTTACCAGAACCTGGTTACAGTCAGAAAGGCAGCATTGCCAGCGAAACAGAAGCGGCCGCCCGCGGTGGCTTCACTCATATCTGCAGCTTGCCGGATACTAAACCCGTCGCGGACACCTCCGCGGTGGTCAAACTGATTCTGGAAAAAGCCAGCAAAGCCGGTTTCAGCCGCGTACTGCCACTGGGCGCTATGACACAGGATCTGGCCGGCGAGCAACTGGCCAGTATGTACACATTGTCAGAAGCTGGCGCGGTCGCCATGAGTAACGCCCGCCGCCCGGTCAAAAACAGTTACGTGCTGCGCCGCCTGATGGAATACGCAGCAACGTACGATATTCCCCTTTTCCTCAATGCTAATGATCTCAGCCTGTCCGATGGCGGCTGCATGCATGAAGGTCCTGTGGCGACCCGTATGGGCTTGCCGGGGATACCTGAAACGGCAGAAACCATCGCCCTCGCGCAGATTCTCCTCCTGGTAGAGCAGACCGGTGTACGCGCTCATATCAGCCAGATTACCTGCCGCCGCAGTGTTAGCATGCTGCAGCAGGCACTGGAAAACGGTTTGCGCGTTACCGCAGACACACCACTAGCTAACCTGCTCTACACCCACGAAGCGGTCACAGGCTACGACAGTTTGTACAATGTACAGCCACCGTTACGCAGTGAACGTGACCGTGAGGCATTGGTACAGGCCGTAGCGCGTGGTGAACTGGCCATCAGCTCAAACCATAGCCCTCATGAAATTGCTGCTAAGAAAGCGCCATTTTCAGATGCTGAGCCGGGCATGAGCCAGTATGACGCCTTCCTGCCACAAGCGATGACGCTGGTCGCTCGCGATGAGTTAACGATTGAACAGCTCGTGCGCGCTCTGTCGCTAACACCGGCCAATGTTCTCGGGCTGTCACAATCCCTGACGGAAGGAGCGGATTTTAATGCCGTCCTGTACGACCCGCGAGACGAGTACACACTCACTGCGTCAGAAATTGCCTCCGGGGGCCACAACCACCCACTGCTGAACCGAACTGTCTCGGGTAAAGTCGCACAGGTGTTTCTGGAGGGCTGCCGGATCAGCTGATTCTGACAGAAACGGTAAAACGGCGAAAAACGCCGGGGCATCTATACTGAAACACACACCCAATTTGTGCAGTAAGTGATGAACCCGGCCAACTCTATTCCGGACCAGAGCACTCTGAATCGCTGGCGTCAGAACTTTCTCGACCTCAACGCTCAGAAGCTGGCGTCCGCGCGAGAACAACTCTCTCCCCGACAGCAGGCCGTGCTGGATGTTCTGCCGCTTCTGTTGCACTGCAACGGTTCCCGCTTACCCGGCTATGTCGCGCCTCACACTCCGTGCGGAATCACAGGGTACACTCCGACACTTGAGCACCATTCAGCATTGCACCAGTTTGCCCGTGGTGCTCAGATCCCCAGAGACCCGGGGCAACGCTGCATTGAAGGCGTCTTCCTCATGGGTAGCCTTGGCAGTGTTGCCCAGAGCCGCAACAGCGACCTTGATGTGTGGTTATGCCACGACGAATTGATGACAGATCATCAGGTCAGCGCTCTTCAGGAAAAGTGCACACGCATTGAAAAGTGGGCCGACTCACAAGGCACGGAAGTCCACTTCTTTCTGATGAACCTTAAAGACTTCCGCGACGGTCAGAGCCAGTCGGCCGATGGCGAGGACTGCGGCAGCAGCCAACACCTGCTATTGTTGGATGAATTCTACCGCAGCGCCCTGTGGCTCGCAGGAAAAACCCCGCGCTGGTGGTTAACGCCCGAAGCACTGGAATATCAGGCCGACAGCTACTGGGCGAAACTTACAGAAAACCATCTCATCGATGTCGCCGACTGGCTGGACGTCGGCAGCCTGCCAACCATCCCTGCGGGTGAGTTCGTTGGCGCCGGACTATGGCAGCTCAACAAAGGCCTCACCAACCCGTATAAGTCACTACTGAAACTCCTGCTCAACCGGGAATATGCCTCTGCATACCCGGACATCCGGCCTCTGGCCTGGGATTTCCGCAAACAGGTTCAGGAAGGGAACGCCGACCTCTTAAATACCGACCCCTACCTTCTTATGCTGCACCGGCTTGAGTCTCACCTGAGCGAAGATGAGGGCGATCTGCGTGATCTTATGCGCAGGGCTTTCTACTTCAAATCAGGCGTTCAATTGACGCGACTGATCGGTAACCAGCGCCAACAGCGCCGGGTAAAAGCGCTTGAAGAGCAGATCAAAGAGTGGGGATGGACCTACACCTATCTGGATGAGCTGGACAGTCGCCAAAGCTGGCCAGCACGTAAGGTCATGAATGAGCGCAATGCACTGGTGACCCAGATGCTGAACAGCTACCGGGCGCTCGCGACCTTCTCGCAGGAACACGCTCAATCCCTGCACATTAAAGAACGCGACCTCAGAGTGCTCGGCAATCAGCTATTTGCTGCGTTCAGGGCCGAGCCGGGGAAGATCATCGACATCAACCCCAAAATCCGCAGCGACATGGAAGAGGAAAAGCTCACCCTCAATCTCAAAGAAGGCATCTGGCAACTGATACCGGGCAGCTGGCGTCCGGGAGACGACAGTGCCGTACTGATACAAACGCCTTCAATCATAGAGGCCCTGGTATTTGCCCGGCGTAACGGCATGCTCACCAGTCACTCCCATGTCGCACTGTATCCGGCGCATAACCCAGTGACGCAATATGAGCTCAGATCTCTGCTGCAGGACATTATGGAGATCCCCTTGCCGGGCAAAAAGAGCATCGACTTCACCAGTGACCAGACGCCTCTGCGCTGGCATTTGTTCGTCAATCCGGGCGTTAATCCTCAGCAATCACTGTCACGGCGAGGCATGCAGAAAATAAGCAACCGTGACGATGCTCTGGGCTTCAGCTCGAGTCGCGAGAATCTGGTGCAGTCGGTTGAACTTCTCACCATCACCAGCTGGGGAGAATGGCAGGTCAGTTACTACTCTGGCGCTGATACCGTGCACGAGGCAATGCTGCAGGTACTCAATTTCCGCAGTAAAGCGGATACCCAGGCCTGGCCAGAATGGCACATTCATTGTCATTGTCAGGTGCGTTCGGTTGCGATTCAGAAGCGCCTGGAGAAATTGCTGAGTGATCTGATTGATCACCTGTCACAGACTAAACCTGCGCCTTATCTGCTCCAGACAGGGGACAGCTTCCATCTCATTGAATACCGCCGCAGAGAGGTCGTCAGTCACCACGCTGAGAATCTCAAAGCGCTGATAAAGCTCCTCGCTCGTCCGCGCCCCCGCTTCCGCCGATGGCACCTCGACAGTCATGCGCTGCCCAGCAGCCCGCTGCGTCTGATTCTGGAACAGGGCGAAGGCGACCAATGGCACGTCTGGTACTGGCGCCAGAAAGGTAAAGTTTTCCTTTATGTGATGGACCAGTACGGCTCTCTGCATTATCAGGAGCAAAGTGGCTCAGATATTCGTTCAACCCTGGTGCCTTTACTGAGATTCATCCGTCGACTGAATCAACGCTGGGCTGATGAGTTGCAACAAGAGCGCTGGCCCCTACACCTGAGCGAACTGCTGCTCGATGGCGAAACCCTGTCTTTCAGTGCGGAACGTCGCCGTATCCCCGTAGAAGCCCGTGAGCCTGCAACCATTGAAGTCAGCGCTCAATCGCGCACCAAATCGGCTCTGGAAATATCTGTCAATGGCCTCACGCTGTCACAAGCCACGTCTGGCACTAAGTTATTGCAGGAGGCACGGCAAGCGATCATTGCTGCACGAGCCCACGACCATGCCCAACCTGTCTGGTTAAGCGATATAACTATCGATGACAACCGCCACCTGATCCGCCATCTGCAATTCAGGCAACGGCTAGAGCACCTGTTAAACCATCCGTCATCCGCCCCCTCTTCCCCGGCCCGCAAAGGACGCGCTCAGGCGCAGACATAGCACACCATTGCCCGTATAATGCGTGGCATTCTGTGGGAGGTAGCTATGAACCTGAAAACCATCGCCTGTGTGTCTCTGATATTGCTGTTCGCAATTGGCATCAGTGCCTGTGGTCAGAAAGGTCCGCTCTATCTTCCAGACTCCGAACAAGAACAAGAGCAGTAAGCCCATGTCAGCATTTTCATACCAGAACGGCAGCCTGCATGCCGAAAACGTCTCTCTGGCCGCACTGGCTAAAGAACACGGCACGCCTCTGTACGTCTACTCGCGCAGTGCCTTCGAACAAGCCTACCTTGCCTATACTGATGCTCTGGGTGAGTGGCCTCATCTGGTATGCTTCGCGGTCAAAACAAACTCTAATCTGGGGGTTCTGAACACACTGGCACGACTGGGCGCTGGTTTTGATATCGTCAGCATCGGTGAACTGGAGCGCGTTATCGCGGCTGGCGGTGATCCTTCGAAAGTGGTTTTCTCCGGTGTTGGCAAACAAGCCCATGAAATGCAGCGTGCGCTCGAAGTGGGCGTTCACTGTTTTAACGTTGAGTCTGAAGCCGAGCTTGAGCGCCTGAGCGCCGTAGCATCAGAACTGGGAAAAACAGCACCGGTATCCCTGCGTGTGAATCCTGATGTTGATGCACAGACTCACCCATACATTTCTACCGGCCTGAAAGACAACAAGTTCGGTATCGATATTAACGACGCCGTACGCATTTACGAAAAAGCCGCAGGCCTCCCGGGCCTGGACGTAAAGGGCGTCGATTGCCATATCGGCAGCCAGCTCACTGAAATTGATCCCTTCCTTGATGCACTCGACCGCGTTCTTGCACTGGTCGACGAACTCAGCGGGCGTGGCATCACCATCGAACACCTCGACCTTGGTGGTGGTCTCGGCGTGCGTTATCAGGATGAACAGCCTGCTACTCCGGCAGAGTACATTGCCGCGGTAAAAGAGCGTCTGGGCGATCGCACCTTCAAACTGATTTTTGAGCCGGGCCGTTCTATTGCCGCGAACGCCGGGGTCTTCCTGACTCAGGTCGAGTTCCTGAAGCTCAACGAGCACAAGAACTTCGCCATCATCGACGGCGCAATGAACGACCTGATCCGTCCTGCCCTCTACAGCGCATGGCAGGCCATTGTTCCGGTATCCGAGACTTCCGCTGAGCCAGAGCGCACCTACGACCTCGTCGGCCCTGTCTGCGAAACCGGAGATTTTCTGGGCAAAGATCGTCCATTGAAAATTGCTGCCG
This sequence comes from Thalassolituus sp. UBA2590, assembly GCF_002339775.1. Lineage (NCBI taxonomy): Bacteria > Pseudomonadati > Pseudomonadota > Gammaproteobacteria > Oceanospirillales > Oceanospirillaceae > Thalassolituus > Thalassolituus sp. UBA2590. Next base: position 30,494 of record NZ_DDKU01000066.1, on the reverse strand, counting down.
GAGACCTGCTCGCGGTAATGTCGGCAGGTGCTTACGGGTTTGTCATGGCATCAAACTACAACAGCCGTGGCCGTGCCGCTGAGATTATGGTCGACGGCGATAAGGCGTTTGTCGTCCGTGAACGCGAAACCGTCGCGTCATTGTTTGCTGGCGAAAGCTGCTTACCCGATTAATATCAGCCCGGATAAAGAGACAGTATATGTGGCTTAAATTCAGCAAGATGCATGGTATCGGTAACGACTTCGTTGTCGTTGATCTGATTACGCAGAGTGCGAACATTCGCCCGGAGCGTGTTGCCGAACTGTCGGACCGTAACTTTGGTATCGGCTTCGACCAACTGCTGGTCGTTGAAAAGCCAACCCGTCCGGATGTCGATTTCCAATACCGGATTTTCAATGCCGACGGCAGTGAAGTTGAAAACTGTGGCAACGGAGCACGTTGTTTTGCCCGTTTCGTCTACGACCAGAACCTGACAGGCAAACGCGATATTCGTGTTGAGACAGCCAGCGGTATCATGGAGCTGCACCTGACCGACGACCGACAGGTCATGGTCGACATGGGCAAACCTGAGCTGACCCCGGAGAAAATCCCGTTTATTGCCGATGGTTTTGCTACCGAGTACACCATTGATGTGCCTGACGTCGGTATTATCAACCTGGGTGCAGTCTCTATGGGTAACCCACATGCCGTGATCCGCGTCGACGACGTCGATACTGCTCCGGTCGAAACCTGGGGCCCGGCGGTGGAGTCCTGCAGGGAATTCCCGAACCGCGTCAATGTCGGTTTTATGCAAATTGTGAATCCACATCATATTCGCCTGCGGGTGTTCGAACGCGGCTCAGGTGAAACCCTGGCGTGTGGTACCGGTGCCTGCGCCGCGGTAGTTTCAGGCCAGCTTCGCGGCTGGTTGAATCAGGGCGTCAAAGTCAGCCTGCCGGGCGGTGACCTGTTCATCGACTGGGACGGCGAAGGCGCAGTGAAAATGACAGGCCCGGCTGAACGGGTGTTCGAAGGTAAAGTAAACCTCTGACCTCTAAGGAACAGACAGACATGAGCCAGACCCCGCGACTGACCGAAGCCGACGTAATCGCATATATGGAAGATCATCCCGACTTCTTTATCGGGAAGGACGACCTGCTCGCAGGTATGCGGATTCCACACAATAGCGGTCCGGCCACCAGCCTTGTTGAACGTCAGCTTGCCGTGCACCGTGAACGCAACGTTGAACTGAGACAGCGCCTGTCTGACCTGCTTGAAAACGCCCGCCGTAACGACCAGCTGTTCGAAAAGAGCAAACGGCTGGTACTGGCGCTGGTAGAGGCCACGACCTGGGTAGACGTTCAGGCTGCTCTGGATGACTCTCTGCGTAAAGATTTTTCGGTCGATGCCTGGGCCATGCTGCACTTTACCGAGCGTCAGCTTGAGCCACCGTTGATTGCGATTCACAGCAGTGAAGTACAACGCTCAGTGCACCGCCTGTTTAAAGGCCACAGAGCCATTTGCGGACAACTGCCCGAAGCCGATATTGCCCAACTTCTGGGCGTCGATGAATCCGCCTGCCGCTCTGTCGCTGCAGCGCATATCCGCGGCAAAGACAACCTCGGTATACTGACGGTCGCCAGTGAAGATCCGGGTTACTATCGTAGCTCTGTGGACACCCTGTTCCTCGACTTCATTGCCGACGTGCTGGCGCTGCGACTACCGCAGATTCCGGTCAGCTGAGCATGACCTTTGGGCTCATCACTTTCGACCTGGATCACACACTCTGGGACCCGACCAATGCACTGATCGCAGCAGAACGCGCAATGTTCAACTGGATCAGTGAGCACTCTCCAGTGACCGCTGAATTTTATCCGCCGGAAAAATTTCACGCCTACAAGAAAGATCTGGCGGCAGCCTATCCTGAGCTGACGGGCAAAGTCTCCGAGTTTCGCTTTCAGTTACTGCGCCGCATCTTCCTGCAGTCCGGCCACGACTCTGATAGCGCCCGGCGCATGGCGCAGGATGCCTTTGCAGCCTTCTATCAGGCGCGCAGCACCGACTTAATACTGTTTGAAAGTGTTACTGAAGTAATGGCAGAGCTGAAAGCGTCCTACCCTCTGATTGCCTTGACGAACGGCAATGCTGATCTTGATATCGCTGGGCATACCCATCTCTTTGATCGTCACCTGAAAGCCGATGACTACGAAGCCAAGCCATCACCGGAAATGTTCGAGGCTGCACTTGAGCACGCAGGCGTTGAGTCTCAACAGGCACTGCACATTGGTGATCACCCGGAGCAGGACGTCGCGGCAGCGCAGGCCGTAGGTATGAAGACTCTCTGGTTTCATGATAAGCAGACTGACTGGCCGTTAGCGGATTGTCAGCCCGATGGAGAATTCAGTCACTGGTCGCAACTGGTTCAAGCGATAAAGGCTCTGGAAGGTAGTTGACCGTCAGTTCGCTGATGTAACCACCACTGCGGACCTTGCGCCCATCCGGCTCGCCTATGCCCGCTTCAATACGGGTGACGGAAATATCCTCAGGTACATCCTCAGCCAACCTGCCGAAATCCTGCTTCAGGTCACGCACGACAGAATACCAGCGACGTGGCGCTTGCTGAGCACCGCTGACTACCCAGACGAATTCATTCTCTTCGATTATTTCACGATGTGTCGTGCGCTCCGCAGGGTTCCACACATAATGCAGGCGATAGGTCTGATCGGCTTCTGTGCTTGAGAAGTCCACTGTCACGCGCATCAGCGCCGCACTTGTTTCTTCATCAAACTGATCCAGTGACCACTGCCAGCTTAGCTGAGGCCTCGCCCCTTCACTGACAAACGGGCGACTTAACAGAGCACGCCCCATCCGGCTTTCCAGACGTACGATTTCGCCCTTAATAACGTCATAGTGAGGCTCGATAGAGCAATGGCGGCAGTCTTTGTTCCAATCGTCGATGGATTTTGCGGAAAGCAGTACATCAGCAGACGTGGTGTTGCTGTATAGCCACAGAGCGGCGAATACGAACAGGGCCAGTGCAGCGGGTAAGGCGTGTAAACGGCGGCGGTATTTTCTGGAATGGCTGGTCATGTTTCTGCATCCTTGCGAATCAACTTGCCTGCCTATTTTAGCACTTGCTCAGAAAACGACCAGTCACATAAAAAGAATTATCCGTTCTATGCGACTGGCATGACAGACTCATAGCAAACGAGTCGATTCAGATGGGACGGCTACCGTAGTTGGTCTGAGGCTTACGTGGAGGATCACCCATCACGTCCGAAGCGACTTCCTGAATTCGGCCGCCACGTGCCAGGAAGGCTTCGACATCTGACGCCATAGCCTCACGGAGCGCTTCGCGAGCAGCCTGAGAGCCATACTCAATATCATCATCTGAGGCGGCGGCCTCTTTTGTTCCGGTTTCCTGCTCGCCAGATTCCTCGTGCGAATCCTGATCGTTAAACTCATCTTCGTGCAGATCGTCATCATGTGCCATAAGACATCCCTCTTTCAGCGGTGTTCATTTGATGGGAATACTTATAGACAAGACGGACGCCGCTTCCAGCAACGCTAACCATTGGTAACAAAAAAAACATCAAAGCCGGATTTCAGTCACTGCCAGAGAATCCTGGGTGCAATATTCCCGACGAACAGGCTTTCAGCAATCACACTTTCTGATAAGAACAGCAGACATAAAAAAACCCGCCGAAGCGGGTTTCTCTTGAAACAGACTATGACGGTTAACGTCCAGCCATGTACTTGATCGCGTTCAGGATTTCATCATCAGAACAGGTCGCGCAGTTACCTTTTGGAGGCATAGCGTTAATACCCTTGATGGCATTCTGGAGTGTTTCATCCATCCCCTTCGCCAGACGATCATCCCATGCAGCGGTATCGCCTTTCTTAGGTGCGCCCAGTACACCAGCACCGTGACAGGCTGTACAGGCAGTGTTGTAAACTTCTTCACCCGTGCGAGGTTCACCAGCAACCACTGCAACGCCACCACATTCAGCGCCTACACATACCTCACCGACCGGAGCGATGCGCTCGCGGATTTTCTCAATCTGAGCGTCGCTCTCGGCGTATGCCTGAGCCATGACCAGAGTGGCGGCCGCCAGAATCAATGCTTTCAGTTGCTTCACGAAGATGTCCTCATCCAGTGCCAATCAGGCTTGTCGTAATTTTAGTGCACGCATTATAGCTACAAATCGTCCGGGTTTGAACGACTGGACATGATTCAGCGCAAGTATTCTGCCTCAGAGGCTCTCTGAAGGCTGTTATTTTCGTGATTCTTATACCAAACCTTACGCCCGCCCGTTCCCACATCATGCCCCGTGAGATAGAGTAAGCCTGAGACAGGTAAGGACTCTGACCATGAAAAACCCTCTATTGATTCTGCTGTTGCTGGCACCACTGACAGCCTGCACGCTTAAGGTAGCCGCCCCGGAAAAGCCGATTACCATCAATCTTAACGTCAAAATTGAGCACGAAGTCCGGGTAAAGGTCGAAAAGGACCTCGAGCAACTGTTTGAATCCGAAGACGATCTGTTCTGAACAAGGAGAAGACGATGAAACTCAGCAAAATGACAACCTTCGTCGCTGGCCTGTTGTTCAGTGTTGCTGCACTGGCCCTGGAACTGGACGATGCGAAAAACATGGGCCTTGTCGGTGAGCAACCCAATGGTTACCTCGGCCTCATCAGTGCAAACAGCCCCGAAGCGGCCGCTCTGGTGGTCGATATCAACGCCAAGCGTAAAGCCCGCTATCAGGAAATCGCGAACAAGCAGAACACGCAACTGGTCAACATCGAGCGGATTGCAGGTGAAAAACTGATTGAAAAAGCTCAGGGCAGCGGCGAATTTTACATGGACGGTTCAGGTCAGTGGCAGCGATAACGCCCTGACCTGAACATACGGAGAACGGACAATGACAACAACAGGCATCATTCTACTGGCAGTAATCGCCGGACTTATTCTTTTACTGGTCAGTGTGTACAACAAACTGGTCGCTCTTAAAAACCGGTTTCAGAACAGCTTCGCTCAGATCGATGTGCAATTAAAACGCCGCTACGACCTGATTCCTAACCTGGTTGAAACAGCGAAAGAGTATATCCGTCACGAGCGGGATACTCTGGAAGCCGTGATCAGCGCGCGCAACGAAGCCGCCGCTGGCCTCAAGGCAATTGGTGGCGACCCTGCGAACAGTGGAGGCATGGCTCAGTTAATGGGTGCTGAAGGCGCACTGGCTGGCGCACTCGGCCGCCTGAATGTCGTGATGGAAGCTTACCCGGAGCTGAAGGCAAACGAGAATATGATGCAGCTCACCGAAGAACTGAGCAGTACCGAAAACCGCATTGCCTTCGCCCGTCAGGCGTATAACGACTCTGTCATGGACTACAACACCTACCGCCAGAGCTTTCCAGCCGTCGTCGTTGCCGGCGCTTTCGGCCACAGAGAAGACGCCACTCTGCTGGAATTCGAAAACCGGGAAGTTCTGGAAGACGCACCCAAGATCAGTTTCTGAGACCCGCCGTAACGTATGAACTTCTTTCGCCATCAGGAAGAGGCGCGCCGTAACACCGGGCGCCTCATTCTGTTGTTCAGCCTCGCCGTCATCGCCGTTGTCCTGACGGTTAACCTGCTGTTTATTGCCGGTATTCATTTTGCGACCTATTCAGAGGGCCAGGGCTCACGGGTCTTTGAGATTTATGATGCTGAGCATTGGGCAGTGGTGAGCTTCACGACGATGGCTGTGATCCTGATTTCGAGCTTTTTCAGGCAGCTATCGCTGAGCAAAGGAAGTGATGTGGCAGACTCTCTGGGTGCCACACTTCTGGACCCCGGCAGTCGCGAAGCAGATGAAAGGCGACTACTGAATGTCGTTGAAGAGATGGCCATCGCCTCAGGGATGCCAGTTCCGGATGTTTACGTCATGGAAGACTCCGGCATTAACGCCTTTGCCGCAGGCTACCAGCCCAGTGATGCCGTTATTGGTGTCACACGAGGCGCAATATCGGCACTCACACGTGACCAGCTTCAGGGGGTTATCGCCCACGAATTCAGTCATATTTTTAACGGTGATATGCGCATGAACATGCGCCTTACCGGTATCATCTATGGCATCGTGTTTATCGGTGAGATCGGCCGCATGATTGTCCGCGGCTCACACAACCGCGGTTTTACGACACGTCGCACAGACCCACGGGCTGCCGCCTTCGGCTTTGCACTGATGGCGATTGGCTACGGCGGCGAATTTTTCGGCCGCATGATCAAGTCGGCGGTCAGTCGCCAGCGTGAGTTTCTTGCGGATGCATCCGCTGTGCAGTTTACCCGTAATCCGGATGGTATCAGTGGCGCTCTCAAAGTCATCGGCTACGGCGCGGGTTCCCGCGTTGGTTCACCGTCGGCGCTGGAGGTATCGCACTTCTTTTTTGGTCCGGTCATGCGCTTTCGCCGCACCATGTTTGCAACGCACCCGCCGCTGGATGAACGCATTCAGAAGATTCAGCCGGGCTGGGACGGGCATTATCTGAAGCCACGAATGCAGCATATCGAAGTTCGGGACTTTGCCTACAACGACAGCGACGCCATCAGCGGCTTCTCTGCCGGACATGGCGAGACACCTGAAAACGTCGATAGTACAGATACTGCAGTGGCTCACGCTGATACCGGATATGAAGCGATACCTTACGAAGCACGCGGTGAAGAATTCCTCAGAAGTGAAATCGCGATCATTAACGCGATGTCAGCAGAGGCTCTGGTGTTTGCGCTGCTGATGAGTGGCTCGACCGAAGATACGGCGCGTAAGCAGCAGAATATGATTCAGCAAAGGCATGGCAATGACACCTTCCGCGAAGCCCTGCGCTACCTGAATGAAGCCAGACGCTCAGACAAAGAGGTGCGCCTTGAGCTGGTCGAGCGGGCAATGCCGGCACTGCGTCGTATGTCCCTCAAGCAGTACCGCACGATGAATCAGACCCTGGTCAGCATGATTCAGTTGGATAACAAGATCGACCTGTTCGAGTGGTGTCTGTACCGGCTGATTCTGCAATACCTCGGACGCCACTTCGGCACCCTCCCGGCTTTCCGTCAGAAGCGTAAATCTGCCCACGCACTCGCCGACGATATTGCTGTTGTACTGGCCTACGTCGCCCACGCCGGAACGAAAAATTATCAGGCTGCGGTGCTTGCGTTTGAAGCGGGAATTACATCAGAGCAACTACTGATGCGGGACTGCAACCCGGAATACGCGCCGCACAAAAGTCTGAAACCGCTGAATAAAGCATTGAGTGCTCTGATCGCAAGTGCACCGGAAGTCCGGGAGCGGGTCATGCGCGCCATTTCTGTGTGTGTGCATCATGACGGCAAAATCACGATGGAAGAGCGCGACATGATACGCACCCTGGGCGCTATTCTGGAAACTCCGCTCGGCATGTTCGAGAACCCGGCTGAGCTGATCGACTGAGCGGGTGTTCTCAAATCAGACAAATCCAGCTCAGCCTTCCCGCAATACGGTCAGCGGCGGAACCCGACTGACTCTGCGCAGCATCAAGCTGCCCGGAATCGCCAATCCAAGGGCCGTTGCCGGCGGCAACCAGAGCCACGCCCAGCCAAGACTGCTGTAGGGAATATCCAGCAGGCCAATATACAAACCCGCCGCCACTAACTCCGCACCGATTAAGGCCAACACGGCTGACAGTACACCCAGGAGTGCGAACTCAACCCACTGTGCCTGACGCAGCTGTTTCCGCGCTGCACCAAAAGTACGCAGCACAGCCCCTTCAGTCAGTCGCTCGCGTGTCGATGTCAGCAATACAGATAACATCACCAGAACAGCGCCCAGCAATACAAACACCAGGATTAACTCGACTGCGGTCGTCAGTCGTTGCAGCAAGGTCTGCACCTGCGAAAGAATCGCGCGGGTATCAATAAAGGTAATGCCCGGGTATTTCCGGATCAGAGAAACCAGTGCGCCTTCATTCTCATCGGCAAGGTGGAAGCTGGTCATGTAGCCCATAGGTAACTCTTCCGTCAGGTCTGGCGACAGCATCATGAAAAAGTTTGGCGTCATCGCCGTCCAGTCGAGGCGACGCAAGCTGGTGATCTCAGCATCAAGGTCGACGCCAGCCGCACGGAAAGTCAGCACATCACCTAACCCCAGCCCCAGGCGTTCAGCCAGCTCATGCTCAACGGATACCTGCCCCGGGCCTGCAGCCGTCTGAGACCAGTCGCCACCGACGACTTCATTATTGTCGGGAAGCGTTTCTGCGGAGGATGTAATGAGATCACGATTGATCGAGCGGTCCTCAGCAATATCCATCTCACTTACCGCCATGCCATTTACTTTCACCAGACGCATCGGAATCATGGGATACAGGGCCTGAGTCTCAATGCTGTGATTCACCAGAGATTCAGAGAAACTTTCACGCTCAAAAGGCTGAATATTCAAAGCAAAAATATTAGGGGCGTCTTGCGGCATGCTGCGCTGCCAATCGGCCAACAGGTCTGTGCGCAACATACCAATAATTAACATCACCATCAGAGTCATGGCGAACGCCAATAGCTGCCCTGCCGTCGCGGTATGGCTACGACTCAGATGTTGCCAGGCAAACCTGAGGCTGAGAGGAAGCTTTCTGTTTCGCAACAAACTCCCGGCAAACCTCAGTCCTCCGCGTAACAGTAGAAGTAAAAGCAGCAAGGTCGCAGCACCACCGATCATCAGACCACCACTGAGCATAATGTCCTGCGTCAGCAGAGAGAGCAGCAGTGTCAGCGATCCCAACGCTAAGGCGTAAATCAGCCAGCCCTTAAGCGGCACAGGAACCAGATCCCGACGCAGAACTCTCAACGGACTGATGGAGGATAAAGGTAGCAAATGTGGCACACCAAAACCAAACAAGCCTAACAAACCCGCACTGAGCCCAAGAGCCCATGCACTCGGTGTTGCAGCCGGTAAGCCCTCGGGAATCAGGCCCGACAGTACCTGCAATAACCCTAGCTGCAGAAGGTAGGCGAAAAAGGCGCCAAGCAGAGTAGCTGCGCCTCCGAGAATCAGTAGCTGGGCGAGAAAAATCCGCAGTACCGATGCTCGGGGTAAGCCGAAGGTACGCATAAGAGCACTGATATCAAAGTGGCGCTCGGCGTAGCGACGGGCACTGACTGCGACGGCAACACACGCCAGAACCACCGCGAGAATAGCCGCCAAACCGAGATACCGGCGCGCCCGGTCAAGTGAGGCAGCCATCTGCCGATTACCATCCCCCAGAGCCTCAAACGACTGATTGGCTTTCAGCTCTACCGAATTCTGAAACTGCTCCAACAGACCGTCATCACCGCTGAGCATCAACCGATAACGCACGCGGCTGCCGGGCCCTAGCATCGGACTGCTTTCAAGCTCACTCCAATGCACCATAATGCGCGGTGATAAGGTGTAGAAGTTACCTCCCCGGTCACTTTCCTTCTCAATAAGGCCGGTGATCCGGTAAGTTTTGCCCCCCAGATCCGCTTCATCGCCCAAGCCGATATTCAACAACGACAGCAGGCGCGCCTCGACCCAGGCTTCTCCCGGTTCGGGGCCTGACTGACGCAATGATGCAACCTTATCGTCGACACCCAAGACCAGAAGTTCACCACGTAACGGATAACCATCATCAACGGCTTTCACCGCAGACAACGTCATCTGATCACCGGCGACGACCACGCTGGGAAAAGTGAGTGCCCGGGCCCGATCCAGGCCAAGGGAATCTGCCTCTGCCAACCATTCGTCTTCGAGAGGAGTGGTCGAACGAACTCGCAGATCAGCGCCCAGCATATCATTGGCGCTGGCCTGCATCGCCAGATCCAGTCGCTGGCTGAATAACGCAATCGCCGTGGTCACTGTCACAGCGAGCACTAGTGCCAGAAATATCAGCGTTAACTCGCCGCTACGCAGCTCGCGGCTCATCAATTTGAGTGCGAGTCTGACTTCTGTGGATCTGCCTGCTGCGTTTTTCATCAGGCGATTTCCTCCAACACCCCATCGGTCATTTTCAGGCGCCGGTCACACCGCTGCGCAAGGCGCTCGTCGTGTGTGACAAGTACCAGTGTCGTGGCAGATTCTTCGTTAAGCCTGAACAGGAGGGACTCGACCTGCTCACCCGTCGCACGATCCAGATTTCCGGTAGGCTCATCCGCGAACAGGATGTCGGGTTGCCCGGCAAAGGCACGGGCCAAAGCCACACGCTGCTGCTCGCCCCCAGATAGCTGACTCGGATAATGCGTCAGCCGATCCGCCAGACCAACAGAATGAAGCAGCTCAGTCGCCTCATTATCTGCGTTTTTCTTGCCGACGATCTCAAGCGGCAGCATCACGTTCTCCAGAGCGGTCAGTCCCTGAAGCAGATGAAAATTCTGGAATACAAACGCCACACCGCCCGCGCGGATAGCCGCCCGCTGGTCTTCATCCAACCCGCTCATGGCCTGCCCCAAAAGCGTGACTTCACCTTCTGACGGCAGGTCGAGCCCGGCCAGAATACCCAGCAAGGTCGACTTACCACTGCCGGATGCGCCGACGATCGCCACACTTTCTCCGCGCTTGATATGCAACGAAACTCCCTTCAGGATGGTCAGAGGTTCTTCACCACTGCGAACTGTTTTCACTAAGTGATCGGCACTGAGAGAGGTAGTATCTGTGTTGTCCGGCATACCGAATGGTTTCCTGAAAGTTAAATCGTTAATGTCAGTTTTTGCACTTCTGATCATGACAGGCTTCGCCTGCTCTCAGGTGCACGCTGAGGATCAGGCACAAGTGCATGCTCAAAAGCAGACAGAGCCAAAATTGCTGATCGTTGGCGACAGTATCAGTGCGGGCTTTGGCATCCCGGTCGAAGAACAATGGCCTCTATTATTAGAACAGAAACTGCGTGACCGGTTTCCGCAACTCACTGTTGTCGTTGCAGCAATAAGCGGCGACACGACTTCAGGCGGCCGTAGCCGCTTACCCGCCCTGCTGGAACGCCATAAACCAGACGTCACCCTGCTGGCACTTGGCGGCAATGACGCGTTGAGAGGTACACCACTCTCGCTGGTCAGAAATAATCTGACGGCCATGATTGAGGCCACGCAGGAATCAGGCTCGGAGGTTGTTCTGGCTGGCATGCAGATCCCGCCTAATTATGGGCCAGCATACACAGAGGGCTTCAGAACTCTGTATATAGAACTGTCAGGAAGTTACAACACAGGTCTGGTGCCTTTCCTGCTGGAGGGCGTGGCAACAGTAGATGGCATGATGCAGGACGATGGCATTCATCCTACAACAGAGGCGCAACCGACACTGGCCGATAATGTCGCGCCCGAAGTGATTAAGCTGATTACTCCTCAGACAACGCCTGCGGAGTAATAACAAGCTCGCTCGTATCCACGCCCAGTGCTTCGAGTTGACCAAGAATCATTGAGTATGTGTTCTCGCTCATCTCTGGCGAGCGGCTCAGTATAAAGAGGGTGTATTCAAACGGATCAGTGACCGCTGCATACTCGTAACCCGCCTCATCCAGAACAACGATGAGATAGTTCGGGTATGGCAGATCTGGTGCGCCTGGGAACACCACCTTGAGCTTGGAGTTCGTCTCGTCATCCCAGATGGTTGCGTTGCCTGTGATCTGGTTAAGCTCGCCGTCGAGAGTGTCCTGATATCCCTTGTTCAGCACTTCAACAGAACCATCTTCGAGCAGAGTATATTCCGCCGTTACCCCAACCAACCCCTCATTAAATGAGACCTCATTGGCAGCGATCTGGTACCAGAGCCCCATGTAACGGGGGATATCAACAAAAGGAACAGTCTCAACAATACGGCAGGCTGACAGAGATACAGCCGTCAGAGTGAGCAGAATCAGGCGGGTAAGACGTTGCATGGTTATCTCCAGATCTGTTTGCATAGTTTATATATACAAAAGCTATACACAAACAATACAGAAGACAAGGTACAGTTCAGGTCACCTCATATCAGGAAATACCGCGCTCCCGCAGTGACGCGATCGCCTGAGCACGATTTGCCACTTCAAGTTTACTGAAAAGATTGGACGTATAGTTCTTCACTGTCCCCAGACTCAGGCAACACTGATCTGCGATCTGCTGATTCGTCATACCGGCGACCAGGCAGCGTGCCACCTCAAACTCCCGGGCGCTCAGATCCCAATCCTGAGGGTGATGGCTCAAGGCCGGAAATACCTGCTCACCGGTGGCCACCGCCTGCAGCGCCGAGACCAGTTCACTGATCTCCACACTCTTTGCCAACCAGCCTGAAGCACCATTACGGCGCGCCTCACGACTTAGCGCCGCATCCGCGAAGGTCGAGAGAAAGACCACAGGAGTGCGCAGTGCTGGCTTCAGAGACTTGAGGGTTTCTATGCCGTCCTGACCGGGCATATGGAAATCAAGCAATACCAGGTCACACCCGGAAGGGTGCTCGCCTAACCAGTCTTTCAATGACTGCCCTGACTCAAGAGTAGCAACGACCTTAAACGCCCCCGACATCTCCAGCAGGGTTGCTACGCCCTGCTGAACCAACGCCTGATCATCAACCAGAACGAGCTTCATCATACGCTGGCCTCCGGCAGAGTGATGTTCCAGGTCAGCTCATTGTCATCGGACATTGATACCAAAAAGCGTCCATCCATCGCGGCAATCCTCTCCTCAACACCAGAGAGTCCGTTGCCATAACTGAATTCCCCTGTGTATTCCGCAAGATCCCGGAGCGTTAACTCTATATAGCCATTACTGTAACAACTGCGGATTTCGACTTCGCGCCCCGCAGAGTGCTTCATGACGTTGGTCAGAAACTCACGCACAACTGAAAGCAGAGTCTCGCAACACTTAGGATCAGATATTTTCACCTTTTCATCCCAGAAGGTTTTCACTTTCAGGGTGGTCGCCTGATCGACAAGGTCTGTCATCGCGTCGTAAAAATGGGCCGAAGGTACCTGACGCAAGCCCGATACAATGTCATCCAGAACCGCGAACATCTTCCTGCTGGCGTCACGGGAGCGCTCCAGTGGTGCAACGACATCATCGGACAACTCCAGACGGCTTGCCTGTTGCTCCAGAATCTGAAGATTCATATGCAGCGTCGCCAGTTCATGCCCCATATTATCGTGCAGGTTATGGCGGATATTACGCCGCTCCAGCATGCGCTCCGACTCGGCAATCTGAGCCTGTGCCATGCGCAGCTCATCGCCCATTACCCGTAACCGCCTTACCTCACTGATTTCCACCACGATACTCAGGCCGAAGCTCCACAGTACCAGCTGCATCAGCACACACAGGTAGAAGATCAGCCACTGATCCTGTGAAAACTGGATCGCAAACAACATCGCCACCAGCGTATTAAAGCTGAGTGAATATTTAGGCGAGAAGCGGACAGCCAGTGAGGCTGAGTTCACAACCATAAGAACCGCATACGGTGCGTTCTCTGATGGGACCTCAGCAACACCGACGAGAATAATCGAGCACAGATGTGACCCCACCAGAAACAACCAGAATCGCCAGTCCCGGTTATCAACACGCCAGGCAAGGTTGTTCATTAACAGCTCACGAGTGCCGAAAAAGGCCAGTGCACAGAAACAGAAGACACTGATGGCGACCAGCGAAGAGGCCAGCTGTCGCTGCTCGGGCGGGCATTCCGCCAGCACAATATAAGCCGCGACCGCCCAGGCACCGATGCCCAGCGTAATGATTATTCCGGCCCGGAGTATGTAGGGTATCCGCAAAGGCAGGGTGACGGAGTCCATGGGTGTAGTACCAGTTCTTATCGTTATGGCGCTCAGAGTATTTCATCATCAGGTCAGCAAACGACAAAGGCCGATTAATGCCCGAAGGGTAATTAAGGCTTTTCTAATAAGTACGAATAAAGTACCAGCTTTGTGACCAACTTCCTTGCGAAGTGCCTGCCAGATGTATAGCAAACCCTCCTCAGTTGTAGCTTTGAATTGCAAGCTTAGGTAAAGTTCGTGTGCAATCGATTGGGGGATTGATTATGAAACCTTCTGTACTCAGCGCGGCTATTCTGGCTGCCACGTCCATGCCACTGATGGCTCAGGACCTTCCGTACTATTTTACCGTTGGCGCGGCGCACACTGAAAACGAAATCAGTGTTGACCACTTCGGCGACCACATGAAGCACAGCTACACCAACGAAATCGCTCTTGGTTATATGCTGAAAGACAGCCTCGCGCTGGAAGGAAGCTTCGTAATTCCGTCTGTTATTCAGGACGACTCACGCGCAGACATCGAGCAGTTCCGCTTCAGCAGTCTGTACTTCCTGTCTGACGACGCTCTCAAGCCTTATCTGACCGCAGGTCTGGGCTTCGAAGAAATGCGCACCGACGGTGGCAGTGTTTCAAATGCCCTCGCATCAGTGGGCGCAGGTGTGCAATACGATTCTTCTGAGCGTGTTTTTGCCCGTGCAGAACTTCGTTATGACGACATGATCAACGAATACCCAGAGCACATGAATTATGTCATCGAAGTGGGTTACCGTTTTGGCTCAGCCGCCGCCGCGACAGCATCTGCTGCGGCCGCAGGCAGTACGGTCGCCAGCAACAACATGACTGACGACAGCCAGCTGACCGCGGAAGAAGTCAATGATCTGCCAGCAACCGCGGCGGGCATCCCTGCAAAATCAGCTTTCGAAGACAGCGATAACGACGGCGTTGCTGACAGCGTTGACCAGTGTGCAGATACTGGCAAGGTAGCTATGGTTGGCAGCAATGGTTGTGACCTGATCAAAACCGTCGAAGCTCTGCTGCGCTTCCCGCTGAACAAAGCGGGCATGCCAGGCAAAGCAACGGCTTACCTGGATCAGATTGCCGCTCAGGCGAAAGAAGACAAAGACCTGAAGATCATCGTAAAAGGTCATGCCGACGAGACTGGCAGTGACGAATTCAATCAGTTCATCTCGATGGAACGTGCAAAAACCATTGGTAACTATCTGATGGCGCGTGGCGTCAGCAAAGATGCGATTGAACTGAAAGCGATGAGTGATTCTCAGCCGATCGCTGATAACACTACCGAAGAAGGCCGCCAGCTCAACCGTCGCGTTGAACTGACCGTCGAATAACGGTTCGCCGTAGATTATCAGGGAGGCTCAGGCCTCCCTTTTTTTGTTCTGCGCTTTGTGTTCTGCGCCAACCAGCTCAGGACTTAGGCATAAAACGCTGCAGGTGGAACATACCGAATATAAAGACCTGCACAGCGTCCAGCTTTACGTTGGTGCTCTTTTTGCGGAAAGCCACCCAGAAAAGCAGCACTTCAAGTACGTGGATGCCCGCGACAATCAGACCGATGGTCGGCAGGTAGCCGAGTAAGCCATCCCAGCCCTGAAGCCACGCAGTAATCGCCAGTACCCAGAATAAGAATGTTGCCGCTTTCATAGCTACGGTATTCATTTATTGCTCCCGCAAAGTCTTAGTTAACTTCTGACCAGAAGTCAGAAAAGTATGATGACGCAGATTGCCTGATGCTATTTCGGTTGCACAGGTGCGGTTGTGCCACCTTGCATTGCCAATGAAAGCAGACATTCGTACGCCGGCTGGTTAGAATGTCGGTCCAGATTGGGAGGTAGGCATGTCCGACAATAAAACAACTCATTTCGGCTACGAGACCGTTTCGGTCGACGAAAAAGCTGGAAAAGTGGCTGATGTATTTCATTCTGTCGCTGCGAAATACGATGTAATGAACGACCTGATGTCATTCGGCGTCCACCGCCTCTGGAAACGCATCACCATCGATATGAGTGGTGCCCGCCCGGGCAATCAGATTCTTGATCTCGCCGGTGGCACCGGTGACCTGACGCGTAAGTTTTCACGCATCGTCGGCCCACAGGGCAAGGTGGTACTCGCTGATATCAACTCGTCCATGCTGAACGTCGGCCGCGACCGCCTGACCGATCAGGGGTACGTGGGTAATATCGAATACGTTCAGGCAAACGCCGAGTGTCTGCCGTTTGAAGACAACAGCTTTGATGTAATCACCATGGCCTTCGGCCTGCGTAACGTTACCGACAAAGACAAAGCACTGCGCTCTATGGCGCGTGTACTTAAGCCAGGCGGCCGTCTTCTCATCCTCGAATTTTCCAAGCCGACGAACCCGGTCATGAGCAAAGCCTACGATCTATACTCGTTCAGCGCTCTGCCGTTTATGGGCAAGCTTGTTGCGAACGACTCTGAAAGTTACAAGTATCTGGCTGAGTCCATTCGTATGCATCCGGATCAGGAAACGTTGAAAGGTATGATGGAAGACGCAGGTCTTGTGCGCTGCAGCTACAACAATATGACCAGTGGCGTTGTTGCTCTGCACCGGGGAATCAAACCCTGATGATATCGGCGGTATTCAGTCAGGCGATGTGCCTGCCCGTTGAAGGGCTTATTAATCGTGCGCTTCGCCAGGACGCGGCAACACTTTCACGACTGGCGCGTCAGGAAGGGCGGATGGCCGCCGCCGATATAAAGGGGCTGGGTCGCTTCAATATTCGCCTGCTGCGCGATGGCATCGCTCTGAGCATGACACCCGACTCCGACGCTGAGGTGGTATTGAGTGGCAAGCTGGCGGATTTTCTTGAGCTGGCCCGCGCTGATGATAAAGCGCATGAGCTGATCAACAGTGACATAGATATGGATGGTGACACCGAACTGGCGCTCTATCTGACCCGCACCGTACAAGCGTTAGATATCGACTGGGAGGCCACCATACAACCCTTGACCGGAGGCCTGCTCGCTCATCAGATCGGCAAGGGATTACGTAGCCTCAGTCGCTGGAGCCGTGACACCGGGTCAACCTATCGCACCGCCGCGAAAGAATACCTTGAAGACGAGCTACAGGCGGTAACACCCTCGGCCATGCTCGATGACTTTGCAACACAGACAGATGACCTGCGCCTGATGATAGATCGTATAGAAGCCCGGATTGCCGGTCTGGAAAACAAGAAAAAGACTGAGGACTGAGCGTGGGCAACCTCTGGCGACTCTGGAAAATACTCTTCATATTTACCCGCTACCGGCTGGATGCTCTGGTTCCAACGGATCAGCTACCACTCAAAATCCGCATTCTGCTGTGGCTGGCGCCATGGCGACTGAGCCCGGTGCCGAGCAAACTCAGCCGCGGCGCACGCTTACGCCTTGCGCTGGAAGCTTTGGGCCCTATTTTCGTTAAATTCGGCCAGATTCTATCCACCCGCCCGGATCTGATCCCGGAAGACATTGTCGCAGAACTGAAAAACCTGCAGGACAACGTTGCACCTTTCCCTACTGAGACCGCACTCAAGCTGATCGAAGAACAACTTGGCCAGCCAATCAGCGAGATGTTCGCCGAGTTCTCCGAAAAGCCGCTCGCGGCCGCTTCCATTGCACAAGTCTATGCCGCGCGACTCTTTGGCGAGAATTCAGAAGCCGGTAAAGAAGTCGTGGTTAAGGTCGTCCGTCCGGGCATAGAGGACACCATTGAGCGCGACCTGCAGTTGCTGGAGTTTATGGCTGTATTGCTGGTTAAGTACTCTGCTGAGGGCCGTCGTTTAAAGCCTGTTGAAGTCGTTGAAGACTACCGTCACACCATTTACGGTGAGCTGAACCTCCAGATTGAGGCGTCTAATGCAACTCAGCTACGACGCAATTTCTCAGAATCCGAGCTGCTGTACATGCCGGAGGTTTACTGGGAATACACGCGCAACAAAGTGATGGTCAGCGAGCGAATCTACGGTATTCCTGTTGCTAACATCGACGAGCTGTACGCCCAGAACACCAATATGAAATTACTCGCCGAACGCGGTGTAGAGATTTTCTTCACCCAGGTATTCCGCGATAGTTTCTTCCATGCCGACATGCATCCAGGCAATATTTTTGTTTCGCGCGAAAACCCATCAAGCCCACAATATATCGCCATCGACTGCGGTATCGTTGGCAGCCTCACCGACGAAGATCTGCACTATCTGGCGATGAACCTGATGGCCTTCTTTAACCAGGACTATCATCAGGTCGCGCAGCTGCATGTAGACTCTGGCTGGGTGCCGCCAACGACAAAAGTTCATGAGTTCGCCGCATCGATTCGCAGTGTCTGTGAGCCTATCTTCGAGAAGCCTCTGTCAGAGATTTCATTCGGGCAGGTACTGATTCAGCTGTTCGCGACCGCCAGACGCTTCAATATGGAAGTTCAGCCGCAGCTGGTACTCCTGCAGAAAACCCTGTTGAACATCGAAGGGCTGGGCCGACAGCTGTACCCGGACCTTGATCTCTGGACAACGGCCAAGCCTTACCTTGAACGCTGGATGCGTGAGCGCTTCGGCCCGAAAGCCGCCTGGAAAGAGTTGAAGCGTCAGCTACCCGGCTGGGTAGAAAAAGCGCCGCAAATCCCTAACCTGATGCACGGTGCCCTGACCCGCCTCAACCATCTCGATGAGAATCAGTTGAGAATGCAGGAACAATTGGAAGTTCTGAACGCCGCCCTAGAAGCCCAGCGTTTACAAAAGCGTCACCAGACACTGGGGATCATGACTACCATTACTGGCGGCCTGCTGTGGTGGCAGTCTTACGCATTAGCGCTGCCAGAAATTGCAGGATTAAGTATTGGCGCTGCCGGCCTGATCTGGTTGGTACTCAAGAGCTGACAAAGGGATTCACAAGCGCAGACTTGGCATTAGGCACAGTCGTCGCTCTACGGTATCCTTCGCGTTTCAGAACAGATGAAACAGGGTTGAATGATGAACTGGCTTGATAAAGTGAAGTGGGATAACGATGGATTAGTACCGGCCATTGCCCAGGATCATGCCACCGGCCGTATCCTGATGATGGCCTGGATGAATCGTGAAGCCCTCGAACTGACCGCAAAGGAGCAGCGCGCGATTTACTACTCGCGCTCGCGTCAGAAGCTCTGGCGCAAAGGTGAATCATCTGGCCACGTACAGAAACTTCACGAACTGCGCCTAGACTGTGACAGCGACGTTATCGTCATGCAGGTTGAGCAGGTTGGTGGCATTGCCTGCCACACCGGACGTGAAAGCTGCTTTTACAAGGTGTACGACAATAACGACTGGGTCGACGTAGATCCCGTCCTGAAAGACCCAAGTGACATATACTGAGATTCTTATGAGCGATATTCTTCAGCAGTTAGGTGATATTCTGGAAGAACGCAAAGGTGCAGAGGCTGACTCCTCTTATGTCGCCAGCCTGTACCACAAAGGCCTGAACAAAATTCTGGAAAAGGTGGGCGAAGAAGCCACCGAAACCATACTGGCAGCAAAAGATGCTGAAACCAGCGGTGACAACAAAGACGTAATATACGAAACGGCCGACCTCTGGTTTCATAGCCTGGTCGCACTGGCGAAACTGGGTGAGCGCCCTGAAGCGGTCGTTAACGAACTGGCGCGCCGGTTCAACATGTCAGGCTTAGAAGAAAAAGCCTCTCGTACAAAGAAATAACGGAGAATAACTATGCTTGGCGGTATCAGTATCTGGCAACTCCTGATCATTCTGGCGATCGTCATTATGATTTTCGGCACTAAGAAGCTACGTAATATGGGCGGCGACCTGGGTGGCGCGGTCCGTGGTTTCAAGAATGCAATGAATGAAAAGCCGGACGAAAAAGACGTGTCCGAGGACGATAAGAAGCCGGAATCGCTGACCAGCCAGTCGGCTGAGAAAGCTCCGGAAAAAGACGCAGAATTCAGCAAGACCAAGGATCAGGATAAAGCCTGATGTTTGATATGGGCTTCATGGAGCTGATGGTAATCGGCGTCCTTGCATTGCTGGTACTCGGCCCGGAGCGGCTGCCGAAAGCAGCCCGCACGATGGGGCTGATTATTGGTCGTGTGCGTCGCTCTGTCAGCAACTTTCAGGAAGATCTTGAAAGACAAGCCCGCACCGAAGAGCTGAAGGCCAAACTTCGTGATCCAGCGGCAACCTTTCTTGATGAAGACATTCTGAACCCTGCGTCCATGAGAAAGCCAAACGTGACTCAGGAAGCATCGCAGGAAAAAGAGCCTGCATCGACTGAGACCGCGTCTGAACAGCTGACTGACCAAGCTCCAGAAAAAACACCTGAGCTTTCGAAGAAGCCATCTGAAGAAAAACCTCAATGACCGATCAAGAACTACCCCTTATTGCCCACCTGGTTGAGCTGCGCAACCGCCTGCTGCGTGCGGTGCTCCTCGTTCTGGTAATTTTTGCGGGCTTGTTCTATTTCGCCAACGATCTCTACCTGATCCTGGTTGAGCCGCTGTCGGTACTGATGCCGGTCGAAGGACAGATGATCGCCACGGGTGTTGCATCGCCCTTTCTTGTACCTTTCAAGCTGACCTTTGTTTTAGCCGTTCTGGCTGCAGTGCCTTTTATACTGCACCAGATATGGGCTTTTATTTCGCCGGGTCTGTACCAGCATGAAAAAAAGTTCGCTATTCCTCTCCTGCTGTCGAGTATTTTTCTCTTCTATGCAGGTATTGCCTTCGCATACTTTGTAGTACTGCCACTCGTGTTTGGTTTCTTTACCGGGATCGGGCCGGAGGGCATTTCATTTATGCCCGATATCAGCAATATTCTCGATTTTTCACTGAAGATTTTCTTTGCCTTTGGTATCGCATTTGAGATTCCGGTCGCCACCTTTCTGATGGTGCTCAGCGGCATGACCACAGTGGAATCTCTCAGTGGTAAGCGGCCTTATATTTTTCTCGGCTGCTTCGTCGTAGGCATGCTGGTGACACCGCCCGATGTTATTTCACAGACTATTCTGGCATTGCCGATGTATCTGCTCTTTGAGGCAGGGGTTCTTGCTTCACGCCTGATCCGCACACAGGAAGAAGAAACTTCTGAGGCCGATTAAAAGCGATCTTTTTAGCGGCTCAGCAGCAAAGCTAACGCTAACACGACAGGCGTCAGCAGTGTCGCCATCACATTCATACCCAGGGCCTCCGGTGCCGCTGCAATATTCTCACGTTCCTGATTCAGAGCTGTCAGCGTCTTCAGCGTAAGCGCCCATGGAATGAGTGCCAGCAAGACCCATTGTGGCCACACACCTGACATAGCCGCCATCACAATTAACCCGGCGACTGAAAAGGTCATGATATTAAAGGCCCGAATTCCCGCAGAAACGCCATACCGAATCAACAAATGCTCTCGACCATGTGCTTTATCGGCTTCGATATCAGGAAACTGATTGGCCAGCAGCAAGTTATTTACCATCAGAAAGACCACTGCCGCGCCGAAAGCCACGCAAACCGGCTGTTCAAGCCCTGCGACAATAGCCGTCCCTGTCACCATCAAAACACCGAATCCCAACCCTGGAGCAAACAAACAAAGATACGGTAAACGATTAATGACCGAGGTATAAAACCACACAAGAAGCACACCTATGCCGCCCAACAGCCACAAGGCGGGGTATGCTAATGACAGATAAACACCGATGATGACAACGCACAACAATGACAGGACAGCTCCGGCCAGTACCCAACCTGCCGCCTGCGGATGCTCAGGCAAACCTCCGCTTCCGCCGCTGAAAGGCGTGCGGTCGGTGACAAGATCAAGGCCGCTTTTAAAGTCCTGATATTCATTGAGCATATTGACAGATATATGCGCGAGCAAGGCACCAATCACAACCCAGATCAGATCAGGATTAAATTGAGGAGAGTATCCTGAAGCAGCAAACCCCAACAGCAGGCAAACGGGGGTCAGGATCAAAAAAGGGGGGCGGGTCGTTTTAAGCGTCGTTGTAAAAGTTGATGCATCCATGCCGCTGTCTCTGTTCTTTACCGCATCGGTGGCAAATCCGATATCAGGCTACTCTCTGTCAAAGCAGGGCTGTCTACCAGGGTTTCGGTGTGACACTGCCAACCTGCGCTTCTGCGACGCTGCACAATCTCCCGCGCTTTGCGCTCACAAAATCCTTCTGCTGTTTTTGCATTCCAGACCACCCGTTTTTCTTCTGGTGTCGTAAAATGCACTTCACACGGCAAGCTCCAGCCTTGTGGATATACCACCTGAATAGCATGCCATACCTCTCCACTCTCGCAGACAGTACGTTCTTCTTCTGCCGCCATTGCGAATGACGCCAAGAAACATAAAGGGAGTATTCTTATTATGTTCATATTCTTCCCTGATTAACCTGCACCGCTGACGGGGGCCAACTGATCCAGCAATTTCGCTAGCCGACGAGCAGCAAGATGCAGTCTCGACCGGACCCAATGACGATCAGCAGCGATATCATCATCTTCGAAACGGGCGCCTTTCCTATAGTTCCGATAGATCTCCCGGGTCTTATCCAGCGACTCATTGGCCCAGTCTTCCGGACTACTCTCGCGCAGCAATTCAACAGGAAAAGACGCGATAAGATTCCTGTCTTTCGTTAAAGTTCCCGACAGGCCAGGAACATCTCGATCCCAGAACGCATGGAGATTAGTACGCTCGCCCCGATAATATATCCGCGTCTGGTTACCGCCACGGTCATCTGAGTAGCTGACGTGCAATGGCTGATGTACGTCGCCGACAAAATGCCCCAGGAAAGCCAATGCTTGCCAGTCGGTATCCGGAGCCTTCTTTAGACGCTTCTGCATTGCGCGTATTTCCTCCGTTACACATCCCTTGCCCGGACAATGAGCACGGTGCACGGAGGTATCTTTGCGCGCAACATTGATGTAGTGCCACACCGAGGTGTGCTTGTAGTCGTCTATCTTTCTTACCCGGTCAGGCCAGCCGCAAAGTTGCGCGAATGAACGAGCCTCCCGCGACTGCTGAACCAGCCCGGAAATCATTTTCTGCGTTTCAGGTGCCGCATACTGATAAGCAAGATCGCACACCACCGCATGACTGGGGTAACTGAACGCCTGAGCACCTGAGGCGAACACCGTCATAAACAAAACGGCGGATACTGCGCGCTGCATGCTGTTTATCTTCATAGGCCTATTCTGGGTCAGCTTAGCGTTATTGTGAACCGGGCATCATGGCACATTGAGCCAGAATGTCCTGCCACTTTGTAACATGCCTGCGGTGGGCATTGAGCATAGCGGCCCGCTCTTCCTCCAGAACATTTGTGACATCCACCTGCCATACATCGACAACACCGGTTGGGGCAAGAGAAGAAATGACACTCAGATAACCGATAAGCTCGGCACCGAAGCGGTCTGATTTACTCAGATAGGGTTGAAGCACACCGGCGTAATATTTATGAAAGACGTTCTGCAGAATCTCGGCCTGAGGAGTGCGACGGCCCGCCGGACACAGCGGGCGCTCGCCAAGACGCTGCTCAAGAAGTCGTTCCCCCTTGATGCTGACATCCATAAGTGCTCGATTGGTTAAACGCCAGCGCCCGATGGCCGCTGTCGCTAACATCTGTTGCTGATGAGACTCCATCACTGCCGAATCGTACTCCCAGTCACCAGCCTGCCAGCTCTGCCCCTGCTGCACGACATACGCGAGTGCCTGGGTTGCTGCTAACAATGTAGCCGCTTCCTGAGACGAAGCGTCTGATATTGGAATTAAGCCCTCTGAACGCGAACTGAAAGCCTGCCACTCCTCGGACGAAAACCAGGCATTCCACCAATACGTCATTCTGGCATCGTATTTCTGCTGCAGAAGGCGACGTAACTTCTCAGCAAGCTCGGGATCATCCTCCCCCAGAACGTCGATGCACTCCGGCGCACTTAGCATCAGGTCACGTTGTAGATGAAGTCTCTGACTGGGCGCTGCCAGCTTACCGAGAGAGCTGTTGTTAGCCCCTAGAACACGTCCCAACTCACACGAGGAGAGTGAGAGAAAGTCGAGAAGATTAATGCTTAACTGGGGCTCGTTGACTGACAACTGGCGACGCCCGGGCAAGTCGACGAGCACTGCCTGAAGTGCCTCACCATCAGACTCGGGCGGTTCAACCTGTAGTGCACGACCGAGGCGCTCGAGATAATCATCAAGTGCGGCTTGCTCACCTGCTGAGCAGCCACAAAGCGCGACTGCAATAACCAGGGTGAGAACAAGACGCAGCGACTTCACCGGCGCTGCATCCAGTCCGGGCGTGGGATAAATGCCCGCTGCAGTGCAAGTACGTCGTCCCGATGATCTGGAGTAAGATAGGGACGTTCAAGACTGAACACCTGATAAATTCCGCCCTGCAACATATCCTGCGTGATCACACTCTCATCCCCCGACAACAGATTGCATTGCAGAAACGAAAACCATGAGGTGACGACAATCCAGGTATTCAACGCCAGATCCTGACAGTCCTGTTCATCAGCAGAGAGTATCCCCGCACCACTGAGCGCCAGAAAGATGTTCTCGATCTGCCTCAGACAGTGACTGAAAAAACCACGATAGCGCTCATGAAGCTCCGGGTCTGCGCTCAGCAGATGCTCCATATCCCGGTGCATAAAACGGTATGCCCAGAGCTCATTGAAGACGTCGGTCAGGTAACGCAGCTTATCCTGAGTTTCGATGACTCGCCCTTCCGGTAACGCCAGTATCTCCAGAACTCTCTGCTCGTAACGATCGAACAAATTGGCGATGATCGCCTGCTTGTTGCGAAAGTGATAATAGAGATTGCCCGGCGAAATCCCGAGCCGCGAGGCAATATGATTGGTTGTAACGGCCCGCTCACCATTCTCATTAAACATCTCTAAGGCCACATCAATGATGCGTTCGCGGGTGCCCATAACATCGCTCCAGAATAATCATGTCTCTACTTTAACCTGAGTAAAGGTATATACGGACAATCTTCTTGTCTACGCACGACACCTCTTGACGAATTAGAGTAATAACTCTAATAATAGAATCTGTTTATTTGTTAACCACCCGGAGGCACCCATGGTTGCCACAGTTTCTACCCTGCATTCGCCCGCTCAGGAAATTGAGCGCCTTCATGCCCTGCACCACCAGCAACTGGAGGCATTTCGCGCAGACCCTATGCCGGACGCCGCTGCGCGAATCGAAAAGTTACGGAAACTGAAAACAGCCCTGGTGCAACAGCAGGACTCTCTCGTCAAAGCAGTAAACGAAGACTTCAGCTGCCGCGCCGAGGGAGACACCCTGATTGCAGAAATTATGACGACCGTGCAGGCACTCAACTACATGGTTAAGAACGTCCGCAAGTGGATGCGCCCATCAGGTCGTCACGTCAATATGCTGTTCGCTCCGGCATCGAATGAAGTTGTTTATCAGCCTCTCGGTGTCATTGGCATCATGGTGCCCTGGAACTATCCGATTCAGCTGGCACTGGTACCGATTGCAACGGCACTCGCTGCCGGCAATCGTGCCATGGTCAAAATGTCCGAATTTACGCCCGCAACCAACCGCGCGCTAAAAGACATGCTGGCTTCGGTATTCGACGAAGATGAAGTGGCTATCATCGAGGGTGAAGTTGATGTTTCCAGCGCTTTTTCAGAGGTACCCTGGAACCACCTGATCTTCACTGGCTCCACCGCTGTCGGCAAACACGTCATGGCCGCCGCCGCTAAAAACCTGACCCCAGTGACGCTTGAACTGGGCGGAAAATCACCGGCTCTGATTGCCCCGGATGCCAACCTTGAGCACGCTGCTGAGCGCATCTGCTTCGGTAAGTCACTGAACGCTGGTCAGACCTGTATCGCACCGGATTATGTCCTGGTGCCTGAAGGGAAGGAAAAGGAGTTCATTGGTCGCTATCACCAGGCATTCACCAAAATGTATCCGACCATGAAAGATAATGATGACTACACAGCCATCATTAACGACCGTCAGTACCAGCGTCTGTTCTCCTGGTTGAAAGATGCCGACGAAAAAGGCGCCAAAATCACCCAGATAAATCCGCGCGATGAGAACTTTTCTGACTGTCGGAAAATGCCACCACACCTCATCGAAAACGGTACCGATGACATGACCGTCATGCAGGAAGAACTGTTCGGCCCCATCCTGCCGATCGTCACATACCGCAGTTTTGATGACGCTCTGGCCTACATCACTGACCGGGACAGACCTCTCGCGCTGTATCTGTTCAGTTATAATCGCGATACTGAAAAGAAAGTGCTTGAGCAGACCCACGCAGGTGGCGTTGCAGTCAATGACACCCTGATGCATATCGCGCAGGATGACATGCCTTTTGGAGGTGTTGGCCCCTCAGGTATGGGCCATTACCATGGTAAAGAAGGCTTTGTGACGTTATCCAAAGCGAAAGCTGTGCACCGCAAAGGGCGGATTAATAGCGGTAAAGTGATCTATCCGCCTTATGGCACACGTCTGCACAATCTGGTTTATAAACTCTTCATCCGGTAAGGGGAAAAGAATGAAAACATCCCGCCGTGGATTTCTGCAGCTAGGTGCCATGGGCACCGCTGCACTGACAATCGGTTCAGGAGCAGCCATGTTGACTGGCTGCTCGTCACAGCAGACTCCGGCAGAGGGATTTAAGACACTGCGTGAAGTGGATGTCTATTTTCTTGGTGCTCTTGCACCCGCTGTACTGACCACCAAAGGCTACCCCGGTGCTCTCGGCAAAGACGCACGTCAGCGCCTGCTGGAGTCACTGGACACTCTGATGACGACCCTTCAGGGGCACGCTCTGAGTCAGTTACAAATGGCATTTGATCTGATGGGTTCACCGGTCACCCGTGTTGCCGTTGGTGCGCCGCTTCATCCATGGCAGGAAGCCACCGTTGAAGAAGCCGAGGCATTTCTTGAAAGCTGGCGTGACTCCTGGCTGCCGATCAAACGCATGGGGTATCAGGGACTGTGTAAGCTGATCAGTATTTGCTGGTATTCACAGCCAGAAAACTACGCACTCAGCGGCTATCCGGGGCCACCGGTGAAAGTGCCATATCCATACCCCGCCACTGGCAAATAAAACGACAGAATCCGATAGAGAGAACACGATGAAACGTACACCACACATTCCAATGGTTGCGGGTATCCCTGATCCGATTCTGGAGGGTATCGCAGGCGGCTGGAACGTTCAGGATGCAGCCGACGTTACCGACGGCGGCGTCATCAATGCAGATGTTGTCATTATTGGCACAGGTGCAGGCGGTGGCACTACCGCAGAAATTCTTGCCGAAGCTGGCCTCAATGTACTGATGCTGGAAGAAGGTCCGCTTAAAAGCACCAATGACTTTAAGATGGATGAGCGTGAGGCCTACCACGATCTCTATCAGGAAAGCGCCGGCCGCATGAGCAAAGACGGCTCAATGTCGATCTTACAGGGTCGCTGCGTGGGTGGCACAACAGTCATCAACTGGACTTCGAGCTTTCATACGCCAGAACAGACACTCGAACACTGGGCAAATGAATTCAAACTCGAAGGCGCCAGCAAAGAAGAGATGACGCCATGGTTTGAACGTATGGAAGAGCGTCTGCAGATTGCGCCTTGGCCAGTACCACCTAACCCGAACAACGCTGTTCTGAGCCGTGGTGCCGAAGCCCTGAATCTCGAATGGCACGTCATTCCGCGTAACGTCTCCGGGTGCTGGAACCTGGGTTACTGCGGTACCGGTTGCCCGACGAATGCGAAACAGTCCATGCTGGTTACCACCATTCCGGGGGCACTGAATAAGCAATCTGGCCTTATTTATAATGCTCGTGCAGAGCGCCTGATCATTGAAGGTAAAAAAGTTCTGGGCGTTGAAGTGACGGCCCTGAACAGCGACTACAAACCGAACGGCAATACGTTTTCGGTGAAAGCACCTCACGTCGTGATGTCCTGTGGTGGTATCAACGGCCCTGCACTGCTGTTGCGTTCAGATGCTCCGGACCCGAAGAAGCGCGTTGGTAAGCGTACCTTCTTCCACCCGGTAGCCTTTAACTTCGCTCAGTTCGACGAGCTGATCGATCCGTATTACGGTGCACCTCAGTCTATTTACAGTGACCATTACCAATGGCTCAACGTCACAGGCCCTGCGGGCTACAAGCTTGAGGCAACGCCTCTGCATCCGGGCCTGGCAGCGGTACTCTTCCTGGGGCACGGCGGTCGTCATTATGAAGACATGGGCAATCTGCCCAACACCAACCTGCTGCTGGCACTGATCCGTGACGGCTTCGATGAAGAGAGCCCCGGCGCAAGTATCGAACTGGCCAGCGATGGTTCGCCGATTGTGGATTACCCGGTTAACGATTACATCTGGGATGCATTCCAGCGTGCCATGATCTCAATGGCTGAAATTCAGTTTGCTGCGGGTGCGAAACGCGTTCGACCTTCGCATCTGGACGCCCCCTGGTACGAAACCGTTGAAGAAGCACGCGAAGGCATCAACAACCTGGACAATCGCTCAAACGCATTCACCGTAGGGAGTGCGCACGTTATGGGTGGTATGACCATGGGTGAAGACCTGGATAAGTGCGTCGTCGACAGTAACGGTAAATACCATTACCTCGACAACCTCTACGTGATTGATGGTTCAGTATTCCCGACCAGTATCGGTGCAAACCCACAGCTGTCGGTTTACGGCTTTGCCTGTAAGTTTGCTAACCAATTGGTTGAGAAAATCAAAGCCAGCGCGTAACGAATTTTGTGGTGGGCACTGCCCACCACAAAATCCCTTCATCACATCAGTTGGTAAATACCACCTGCCCCGGAACTGCTCCGAGATTTAACAAGGATTGTTAAAATGAAACACGAAACAATATTTAAAGAAATCAGTGATACATATCCTGAGCATTTACGCACCCTCTTTACAGCCGTAATCACAGAGAATCCCGAGCTAGACATTTACCACATTGGGCTTACTCTTGACGGTGACGTTCAATCCTGCGCACTGACATTCTCTTCAGAGCAAAACCTCGAACACCCTCATCTACGCTGGTCAATCTGGGGCGATACTCCTCACCTGGAAGATCCGAGATATAACGCGCTGATTCGCCCTATCCAAGAACCACTGGAGCGGCTCTACGACTGCCTCGACGAACAGGAAAACGGCGGGGATATCACAGAATATTGCGACTATCTGAGAGAAATTCATGAAGACTGCTGGGAGTTAATCAGTAAAGCCGTCAATGAAGCACTGGACTGTGATGCACTAAAACCATACTTAAATGGAACATCGTGCATTTTTTCAGTTTCAATGATTGATGACGAAGACTGTCTTTGGATCCGCAGCGTGAGAACAATTCACGGGGAAGAAACCGCACAACGCTTTTCCGCAGAACTTGCCGAAGCGCAAAGAGCCGCAAAGGAGTATTACGGCTTTTAAACGCTTCAGATTCGCCCCCCCGATTAAGGAATTAAGCTACTGCTGAAGCGATGACCAGACACAAAACGCCAGTTTGTCTCATACTTTCATCTGGCTCATAATGCGGCCTTTCAGGATACACTGCCAAAAGGATCTTTCATGTCACAGCTACTCGCCGGCCACAACGCTGGCTTTCGCGTTCGCGCACAGAACGAAATAATCGAAGAACAATTTACGAAGCTTAGCGACGCTGCCAAAGAAGGCGATAACTATTGGGCCGTGCAAGCGATCAATACCCTGCGCTCGCTGGCCTCCGGCTACAACGGTGATAACGTCTATGTCTCGGTCGACAACCGTTACGCCGATGGCCGGACGCTGTTTAAAATCGTGATGCCGGGGTGTGAAGCCTACGTACGCCATGAATCGAATGGTGAGCTGTTGATTCTGAAGATTCAGGCCAGTGATGACTATGCGCAGATGCAGAACGATGGTAAGAAGCCGGGTTATTTTGAGCTCGAGTACAACGAAAGAGGACAACTTGCTCCAGAGCCCAAGCAAACCATCACAAAGACTCGGGACAGAAAGACCGTTGTTATCTGTGGCGGACAGCCTACCATTAACGAAGCTCGGCAAGCGGCGATTCATTATGTCAAAGCAATGAAAATTGCCGATGCGGAAGATGTTTGCTTTGTTCATACACCCAGTGATAGCAACTCATTCCGGGGGAATCGCCGGATTAATTCCCGCAAAGCGGATAAAGACCCAGCAATGAGGGAGTCCGCCCTTATCGTCCGCGACCTGATGCTCAGCGCTCAGGGTATAGGTAAGGTTAAGTGGATAACTCAGGGGGCTGGCTCCGGCATTACGTATCAGGCTTTAATGATGAAGGGCGGACAGGAGCTTAATATGAAAGGCCACTGGTTATATCTCGCAGGCGCGACCACCAGCGCCCCGGCCCTTGAACAACAAGCGGTAACCCTCGGATTTACGACCGACCGGGATAATAAATATTACGACAGCCTGAACCCAGACCAACTGATAGGCTCTGGAAGATTACAAGGCGGCAATATATTAACGGCCTGGCGACGTTTACGTTCCGGCCGTGATACTGAATACACTCCGCTGAAATTTGGCGTCGATGCAGGGAAAGAAGCCTTAATGATGAACTCGACCTTTAATTCGGTATCCGCCGTGCAAAAGGCTCTGGTTGTGGCAGGGGCGTCAACGGGCCTTGCCAGTGGCGCTACTGCTATCGCAGGCCTAGGCATAGCTTTACTTGGTGTGGGCGGTATCGCGTTTCATAGCTTCTTCCCCGAGGAATATCACAACAGTAAGGACAAATTCTGATGTTCTACTTCCCGATCAAACTGCGTGAACGCCGCGGGCCAACACAG
>NZ_DDKU01000038.1:0-16056 GCF_002339775.1 Thalassolituus sp. UBA2590 | reverse complement strand
CAAAACTGTGGGACAGCAGTGCCGCAGTGCGGGGCTTTTATTTTTCAGGACGCGCCTCTGCTTTAATTAACGATCGTTGTCGACCTTCCAGCTGCTCATCATTTTCTTCATTACTTTTGGAATAACGGTCAGATTAAGACCAATCCATTCAAACGCTGACCGCGGTTTCGCGTAGGCAGTCATTTTCAGCATGGTTTCGTAGGTCGCTTCGTCGAACGGGAACCACCAGGCGTTGTTTTTACTCAGTGTCGGTAAAATATCCCAGTTCACGATTTTTGATTCAGCCACTTCAAGTAAACCGAGGGCGCCATGTGTACGACCAATACCTGACTCTTTCGGGCCACCCCATTCGGTGTTGCTTAATCCATGGGTATACAGATGGTCGTTGACGGTAACCGCACCAGCGTGAAGCTGTTTGGCAACTTTTTTGCCGTGCGCGTTATTACGAGTCCAGACCGATGCTGTCAGACCGTACTGTGATTTATTCGCCAGTTCAATTGCTTCCGCCTCAGAGCTGACTCTCACAACAGGCATAAATGGCCCGAAGATTTCGTCCTGCATGAACTCCATATCAGGGGTCACGTCAGTCAGTAGGGTCGCAGGGAAGAAATAACCATTCTGGTTGCCGACGGCCTGAGACTGAGCTGCGATCTGAGCACCATTATCCAGCGCCATCTGAAGCTCTTTCTCGAGCTGCTGGAACTGCTTTTCGGTGGTTACTGAACCCATATCAGCGTCATGGCCGTTATCACCGTGGCGCAGTGCTTTGGTCTTAGCAACGGCCATTTTGATGAAGTCGTCATACACTTTTTCGTGTACATAAACCCGCTTCACGCCACCACATGACTGACCCGCGTTCTGGTAGGCAGCCCACATGCCACCGTTTACGGCACGTTCGATAGGTGCATCTTCAAGAACGATCATGGCATCGTTACCGCCAAGCTCAAGACTACACGGTACAAGATACTCTGCACATGATTTCATAACCTGCTTACCCGCGAAGGTAGAGCCGGTGAAGAATATTTTATCCGCGCCGTTCTCAAGCATGGATGAAAGAACTTTTGAGCCGGAACCAACAACATGAGTAAACAGGCCATCAGGTAAGCCTGATGCTTTAACGACGCGCTCAATGGCTTCGCCGACCATAGGCGTCTGGGCAGCCACTTTAAGCACAACTGCGTTACCTGCCATCAGGCCCATAACAAGCTCACCAAACGGGATGCTGAACGGGTAATTCCATGGGCTGATGATGCCGAGTACACCGATTGGCTGAAAAACGCGCTTCGACCATTTGTTGAAGAACATCATGGACGCAGGAGGGAGCAGTTCATCTTTGAGCACTTTAGGCGCGTTTTTTGCGTACCAGGTGCAGCTCATGATGGATGGAATAACTTCAGTATTCAGGGCATCAATTTTCAGTTTGCCATTGTCCTGGCTGATGATGCCAGCAAGCTCATCTGCGTTATCACGAATGTAATCTGCCATTTTCAGAACGTAAGATGCACGCTCTTTATAAGAAGTCTGTGCCCAGATTTTCTGAGCATCGCGTGCGCGATTAAACACCGTGGTGAACTCTTCCTGAGTTGTCAGTGGCAGACGACCAATTTCTTCAAGAGTCGCTGGATTAATACTGACTTCATACGCCACGTCTGGATTGGCTACATTCATGGTGAAATACCTGTGCGGGTTTCTGTAACTTTTGACGGCCAGATGTTAGCACAGTAAACCCGGCGCTGAACAAGTCGGTTCCGGCCTTGCAGAGCAGGCTAAATGAGCCCGTCTGTCGCTATGTCACTCGGAAGAGACGCCTTGGGAACGGCGACTTACGACGCGCAGCCTCAGCAGCAGACAAACTGCTGCACAGCTTAGGCCGGCAATGAGTCCGATCCAGAACCCGGCGGCCCCCATCGGTTCTGCGAGCCCGTAAGCAAGGTACCAACCGGTACCAAAGCCAATGATCCAATAAGACAGGAAGGTAATGAGCATGACTACGAAGGTATCTTCGTAGGCCCTGAGCGCGCCAGCAGCAGCGATCTGAATTGCGTCGGGGATCTGGAATATCGCCGCGTAAATCAACAGGGCAGCACCGATTGAGACCACGGCTGGGTCTGGGGAATAAAGATTCGCGATAAGGCCAGCGCCAGACAGAATGACTGCGGCATTAAAGAGAGCCAGCAGCAGGTTGAGCTTTACTCCCAGCCAGGCACACTGTCGAGCAGGGCTGAGCGCTCCTTCGGGTGCATTGTTCTGCTGGCCGAGATGGTGCCCCACTCTGACTGTTAACGCCATGCCAAGGCTGAGAGGCAGCATAAAGGTCACCGAAGAGACGTTCAGTGCTACCTGATGACCTGCGACGACGACGGGACCTAAGTCGGTCAGGAAAAGGGCAATAACGGTAAACAGGCTGACCTCAAAAAATATGGCCACACCGATGGGAAGTCCAACACGGCTCAGGCTTTTTACATGGTCGGTGACGGTTGAGCGATAGAATGACAACAGGCGTATGCTTTGCTCGGCCCGATAGCGTCGGCAGTCCCATTGCAACGCCCAGGTCATAAAGCAGACGACGATCGCGCTTCCGATGCCGCAACCGATACCACCCAGTTCCGGAAGGGGCCCCCAGCCATAGATCAGTGCCGCATTCACCGGAATATTAAGTATCAAACCAATCAGCATGATGCGGGTAACGTGATGGGCCTGGTCAACAGCTTCAGCATGGAACCTGAGTGCGAGGAATATTCCGGATATGGGCATCGCGGTTGCGATGGCCAGTAGATAGTATTTCGCAGTTGTTGCCGTATGCGCATCGTCAATCCAATAGGGAAGAGCTACAGCGATGGCGGCAGTAATACCGCCGAGAATGACGCCCGTCAGAAGCCCGAGCGATATGCCCGAAGCCAGCAGGGATTGTATGGCGGATGACGCCGATGGACCTGAACGTGCTTTGGCGACGGCCGGTGAGAGAGCAACGAGAACGCCTGCGAGAAATAGCCATATTGGCGTCCAGACGGCACTGCCAATCGCGACGGCGGCGAGATCACGGGTGCTCACGTATCCCGACATGACGGTATCAATGGTGCCCATACCGACCTGCGCGAGCTGTGTAAGAAGAATCGGGCCCGTAAGTTTAAGAATCGCTTTGAGGTCTGATGCTGGTTGCTGGCGGTAAGAGGTAGAGTGTGCGGTAGACATAGCGAAACAGAGGCTGAACCGTATAATTGACAGGCGCGGCTATTGTGCCTGTGCTTGATATTGAATAACAGAAAGAAAATGAACCTGCTAAAACAACCCGACGTCATCGAACTTTTGCCGGCCGATCTCGTATCTATTTTTGATCGGCTTTTCAGCGTCTCTGAAAACACTCGCCTGGTCTCAGGTGGTGGTGAGCCTGAATATCTCCCAGCGGATACTGAAGTGCCTTACCATAGGGTTATTTTCGCCCACGGCTTCTACGAATCTGCGCTGCATGAAATTGCACACTGGTGCATTGCGGGCGCTGAAAGGCGTAAGCTAGTTGATTATGGTTACTGGTATGAGCCCGACGGCCGTTCTGCCGAACGACAGCGGGAGTTTGAGCAGGTCGAAGTAAAACCTCAGGCATTGGAGTGGATACTGTCAGAGGCCTGCGGACGCAAGTTCCACATCAGTACTGATAATCTGGATGGCGACCCCGATGCGGTGGAGCTGGGACGCCAAAAATTCCGTGGTGCCGTAGTCAAACAGGCGACATGGTATCTCAAAAACGGGCTGCCAGAGCGTGCTGAGATACTAAAAGAGGCGCTATTGGATTATTATCACCGCCATACACTATTTGGTACGCATCTGTTTGTGCCAGAAAATATCTGAACGGAGATAGGTTTGTTAAAGAAACTGTTCAAATCCAACGCCTCAAAGCCGGCGCCGGAATCGAAGAAGCCCGCAGCTGCTAAAAAGGCCCCGGCTCAGAAAAATAAGCCAACGCAAAATGCCAAAAGTCATGGCTCTAAGCGCAACGCTGGGGGTGATAAGGCCACGGCACAGAATAAAAAGCCTAAGAAAGAAGTGATCGAGACTCCATGGAGTCTCTCGGATTTCAAAGTTGAGCCTCAGGAAGGAAAAACCCGTTTCCACGATCTTCAGCTGCCTGATTCTGTGATGCGCGGTATCCATGAGTCCGGGTTTCAGTATTGCTCACCGATTCAGGCGGAGAGCCTGCCTGCAGCGCTGACAGGTCGTGACATGATTGGTCAGGCGCAGACTGGTACGGGTAAGACAGCCGCCTTTCTGCTGACGATTTTCAACCGTCTCCTGACAGTTAAGCCGGAAGAGCGCTTCGCCAGTGAACCTCGTGCTCTGATTATTGCGCCCACTCGTGAGCTGGCACTGCAGATTGGTAAAGATGCGGAAGCACTGGGTAAATACACCGGTCTGAATACTGTCACCGTTGTCGGTGGTATGAACTATGACTCGCAGCGCAAAATGCTGCGGGATCATGTGGTCGACGTACTGGTAGCGACACCGGGCCGTCTGATCGACTTTATGCGGAGTCAGGATGTGTTCCTGGATCAGGTTGAAGTGCTTGTCCTTGATGAAGCTGACCGCATGCTCGACATGGGGTTCATTCCTGATGTGAAGCGGATTGTCCGTGGGACACCGCCAAAAGAATACCGTCAGACCCTGCTGTACTCCGCAACTTTCAATTTTGATGTGCGTATCCTGATTGATCAGTGGACCACGAACCCGATGAAGGTTGAAATCGAGCCGGAGCAGGTAACGACTGATCGTGTTGATCAGAAACTATATCTTTGTGCCGACTCAGACAAATATAGCTTGCTGGAGCGGGTCCTGAACGAAGAGAAGCCAGAGAGACTGATCATCTTCGCCAACCGTCGCGACCTGACCCGTAATCTGTGCGATAAACTGAACAAGAACGGCCACGTTGCTGTTCTCCTGTCTGGTGAAGTCAGCCAGGACAAACGGGTCCGTACACTGGAGCGTTTCCGTGACGGACGGGTAAATATCATGGTTGCCACAGACGTTGCTGGTCGCGGTATTCACGTTGACGGTGTCAGTCATGTTATTAACTACACCTTGCCGGAAGATCCGGAAGATTACGTTCACCGTATCGGCCGGACGGGCCGGGCAGGTGCCAAAGGTGTATCGGTGAGCTTTGTGTCAGAGGATGATGCGTTCGTACTGCCGGACCTCGAAAAATACCTCGGCACCAAGCTGGAACTGACGCAACCCTGAGGATTAAGGCTGGGTATGTGCTGGCGGGTATTTCTGTCTTTCGTACTATTGGTTCCAGTGACCTACGCGCTGGAACCGCAGGACGCAGCAAGTTATTTTGCTATCGAGGCGGTAACGCCTCAGCAGGCTGAACTGTGCCTGGAATCTATGAGGTCCCCGCTGATTCATAACAGCGAAGGCGACCATGTGAATTCGTACTATTACTTTGGCGTTCACAATGATCGGACACTGATTGGTCTTGAGCGGGTAAAGGGGGCGGATTATTCCCAATATTTCAGCTTGCTGGTGTTTGATCAGACCACGTTGCTTGGCTACTACCGCAATATTGCCAGCCTACCGCTTTTTATTGAGCCGGATGGGCAGCTATCCTTTCCGCGCGGTGTTGAACTGGCGGACACCATATACATTGATCAGGATGAATTTCCGGCTCTTTGCCTCGCCGGGCAGCCATGCGTCGATTGGGTATCAGTCGGTACGCGGTGTGAGCTGAGCGCGGATTGATTGCTCCAACCAGCTCGGATCGTCCGCGGGTAAGTCGTGCCCCGCAGAAGGGTGTGTGAACAAAGGCTTCTTCCAGCGATGCGCAATGCGCGCTGTACACCCCGGTTTAACTAACCTGTCGCCTGCCGCATTGTAAAAGAACACGTCATGGACTGGGGCACTGGTCGGGCCTTTGTAGCGACTTGCGGCGATCAGTTGCACGAATACGTTACGCCAGCGCAGCGGGTGTTCATCTGCAAAACGAACCCATGGGGCAGATTCACCAGCGGTAAGTGCGCGGTTTATGGTCAGATCAAAAATGGTCCGCTCGAGTCGCAGGCGGTCGCCAAAACAGAATAGCAGCCTGAAAAATGACACGGCCGTCATACGCTCCCACGGATAAGACATATTGGCGAGGCTGGTATTGATCAGATGGAGTGATTCAATCTCGTCTGGGTACTGGCGGGCCCATTCTGCAGCAATCATAGCCCCCATAGAGACAGCAATTACCGTTATCGGCCCCTCGTGCTCAGCGCGAACCTGTGCGCGAATGTTTTCCATCATAGACGGAATGTCAGAAGGGGTTGTCTGGGAGTACTGATAGCCATTGCCTGGCAACTCAGGTTGAATAACCTGAAAGTCCTCTGCAAACCTCTCCGGAAATTCCAGCCAGTGATAACGGCTGCGGATCAGGCCCCGAAGAAAAACGAGTACAGGTTTATCAGAGGACGGCTTCAAGCGTTTATCCTGTTACCAGATACGGAAGAAGCGGTGGACGCTGAACTGAATCAGAGTGCCTGCATCGAAGTCGCCACCCAGATTAGTGCGTTCCAGGGTCAGGCGGTAATCCCAATGATTCCAGGTTCTGGCGGCTCCTACTCGGAAGTGCCAGTAATCGTCAGCCGTCGAGCTGCCGAAGTTCGTCGTTTCGTCGGTACCGTCTAAGCGATGATTGGCGCCGTAGAGTTCGATTGAAAAAGACCCGGTCTGAAAGGTGTAGGCTGTTTCGAGGGTATGCAGGTTGTATTCGCTGCCGTAATAACCGTCTGCCGCCCGGTATCCCAGAGTCAGGTTGTTGTCCCACAACAGACGAAGTGCTGTTTCGTTGTATGCATCACCTTTTTCTTCAGCGTCACCATGGAAAGTGAAGCGCGTCAGGCTGGCATCAACAGACCATGCTCGCCAGAGCGGCAGGTTAGCACCGCCATACACATCCCATTCGGAGTGCAGGCTATCTGCGCTGCCGTGGTCTACGTTACTGCCCCAGGCGCCAGCATAAAACCCTGAGTTATGGGTGGCCGTCATGCCTGCCTGCCAGGCGGCTTTGCCACTGGTCTGGCTTATGCCGTCACGCACAAATTCAGAGGTGACCCCAAGGTCGGCGGTAACATCAGCCAATGCGGCATGGTGACAGGTCAGTAAAGCGGCTGACGTGAGTGATACAAGCAGGTATTGCAGACGTGGCATAAGGTTACGAAATCCGTCAGATACATCAGGCGCCTAGTGTAGCGGAAGCGGCGCTCGCTTCACACTGCCGGTGTGATATTTCCGCTCATTCCCGGATACCAGCGTTCAAGTGCAGACTGAAGGGCTCTCGTCTGATCTGCCGCTGATTCAGGCGCCCACTGCGGCATGGTCCGAGCAGCAGACATCAGAAAGTCGAACAGAACCAGATGCCGACGCAGAATCCGCTGTTGGCGATGGGGTAATACCGGGTTAAATAAACCGTGATAACGCAGGAGGTGTCGTGGGTTTTTCTTAACCCAAAGCCAGGAACCCATTTCCAGAGTGATAGGAATAAAACAACCTTCTGGTTGCATGGCCCGGTAATCATCGTAGAGGTAATCCCACATATCACCGTTGGTGGTATAGCTATGCGCCTGCGGCTCAAACAGATACTGCTCGTGGCTGGGGAAACTGTGTTCAAACAGCTCAGTCAGCGTATGAGCAGCGCCTATTCCGGGCCACGGGGCAGTGCTTTTAGCGTATGGGAACCAGAGTCGGTCGCGGGTGCCGAAGCCCGAGTGGCAATCAAGGCTGATGCAGTATTTCTGATCGCGCAGAGCATGATGAATGGCGTCGCTTAGCGCTTGATTCTCGGGCTCCATCGGGCGGCCAGGTTTGCCGCGGTACCAGGGCAGAGCGGAACTGATACGTTGGCCGCCCACCAGCCATGGGGTGTTGCCCTCGGCTTCGACCGGCGCATTGCGCATCAGATCCACACCGTTAGGGTTGCAGCGCGTATTCTCAGCCATGCCACCCGGGTTAACGATAGGGATGATTAATAGCCTGAGGTGTTCAAGTTGATCGCGAATAACAGGGTCCCAGTGCAGACGACGCACCAGGCTCTTCATAAATGACAGAATGACCTGGGTGCCAATGCGTTCGACGCCATGCACACCGCCAACCAATGCCAGCACGGGAGCATCTTTAGCAGTACTGCCCATTTCAAGAACATAGAAAGGAAGATGTTCACCCTTGTGCTGTATGTGAGCAGGTACACGAATCCGCATGTACTGTTTGCCCTCTTCGATGAGGGACTCAAGTTCTGCCAGTTCTGGCAAAGCCGCGTTAAGGCGGGAAATGCGTTGAATCACGTTGAGGTGAACCTTATGCTCTTTGGCCTTTTGACTATATCTAACAGGTTACACCGCCAATGAGAAGCTTCCAGTCAACACCGGTGGACATGCCTGACAAACTGCGCGTTCGTCGTTGGCTGACTACTATCTGGCCCTTTCTGCTGGAGTATCGCGGTCGGGTCATCGGGGCGATGATTTGCCTGTTGTTGGCCAAGCTGGCCAGCGTGGTTATGCCATTTTTGCTCAAGTATCAGGTCGATCATCTGGATGCAGCTGGCACCATTGGTGAGAACTGGTGGGCGGCGTTCCCGCTATTACTGTTGCTGGCTTATGGCACCGTGCGGTTTATGACCGTGTTTGCCGGGGAGCTCCGCGATCTGCTGTTTGGTCGGGTCGCAGAGCGGGTGATGCGCAGAATGTCACTGGCGTTGTTCCGGCATCTTCACAGCCTGAGTCTTTCGTTTCACCTGGATCGTCAGACGGGTGCATTGCAGCGTGATATTGAGAGAGGGACTAACGGCATTTCGTTCCTGATGCGTTTTCTGATTTTCAATATCCTTCCGACATTTCTTGAACTCGGTCTGGTTATCGTTCTTCTCTTGATTAACTACCCGCCTGTGTTTGCTGGGATCACCCTGGTGGCCGTTATTCTGTACGTCGGCTATTCAGTGAAGGTCACGGAGTGGCGTACGCGCTATGTGCGGGAAGCCAATCAGATGGACTCATCAACGCATGCCCGGGCGCTTGATAGCCTCCTCAACTATGAGACGGTTAAGTACTTCACCGCAGAAGAGCGGGAGTCGGCTGACTACGACGGATCACTTGCCCGCTGGGAAAAAGCCCGACGCATGAACCGCTTGTCGCTGTTTACTCTGAACAGTGGTCAGGCGCTTATTATTTCAGTCGCCATGGCCTGCATGTTGATGTCAGCAGCACACTATGTGCTCACCGGGGAGATGACGTTGGGTGATTTCACGCTGGTGAATGCCTTTATGTTTCAGCTCTTTTTGCCTCTGAACTTCCTTGGCTTTGTTTATCGCGAGATTAAGGCGTCGGTCGCTAATATTGAGAGGATGTTTGTTCTGCTCGATGTTGAAACCGACGTGCCCGATAACGCCACCAAATGCCTGAATGTGACTCGCGGTGAGGTGGTGTTTGATCGGGTAGGTTTTGATTATGGCAACGGTCGGCAGGTGCTTAACGATCTGAGCTTTTCTGTGCCTGCAGGAAAGACGCTCGCGCTTGTTGGCGGCAGCGGCGCGGGTAAGTCAACGATAACCCGGTTGCTGTTCCGTTTTTACGATGTGACATCCGGTCAGATACGTATTGATGATCAGGTTATAACCGATGTATCTCAAACGTCGTTGCGGCAGGCCCTGGGCATCGTTCCGCAGGATACCGTCCTGTTTAACGACACACTCAGAAATAACCTGCTGTATGCCTGCCCGGATGCCAGCGAGACAGACCTGCAGGACGTTGTGCAGATGGCAAGTCTGGACAGGCTGGTTGCAGAAAATCCAGCCGGTCTGGAAACCGTCGTGGGGGAGCGAGGGTTAAAGCTGTCTGGTGGTGAAAAACAGCGCATTGCCATCGCCCGAATGCTACTTAAAAGACCCGCCATTATGGTCTTTGATGAGGCGACCTCGTCGTTAGATTCTGAAACTGAGCGCAGCATTATGAAAGAAATTCGCAGAGTGTCCGAAGGGCATACCGCGTTAATCATTGCGCACCGCTTATCGACGGTTGTCGATGCCGATGAAATTGCGGTTCTCGAAAACGGACAGATCGCAGAACGTGGCAACCACAGAGAACTTCTGGCAAAGAACGGTCGTTACGCGGCGCTATGGCAGGCTCAACAAGCCTCTGGGGAGATTGGCTGATGCATCTGCTGTTAATCGATGCGATGAATCTGATACGCCGGGTCTATGCTGCGGTGGAAGACTCTGAGTTTGCGGCTGAAGCAACCCGCAATAAAGTGATCGATATCATTGGTGCCAACGTCCGGGGGCGCAAAGCCACGCATCTGTTGATGGTGTATGAGGATCAGGAGCCGACCTGGCGCCACCGCATCTGGCCAGAGTATAAAGCCGGGCGTTCGCCCATGCCTGAAGCGCTGGCCAATGATCTTTCTGAGATGCGAGCGGATCTTGAACGCAGCGGTATTCATAGTTACCGCATGTCGGGCTGGGAAGCGGATGATGTGGTTGCAACGGTGGCGGACCGGGCTGCCCGTAGCGGCCTTCAGGTAACCATTCTGTCGACCGATAAAGGCTTCTGCCAGCTGGTGTCAGAACGTATATCTGTACTTAATCACTTTGATCGATTTCTCTGGAATGAAGAAGCTGTGCACCAGCGCTGGGGACTGGCACCTGCTCAGTTGACCGACTATTGGGCTCTGTGCGGTGATCAGACAAATCATTTGCCGGGCGTGCCGGGCATCGGTAAGAAGGGCGCCGCTCAGGTTCTTGATCTCTGTGGTAGCCTGGATCATGCGATCGGCTGGCCAGAGGTATTGCCCGAACGTCTTTCAAATGCGCTGGAACAGGGCATCCCTTCGGCGATCCGGACTCGTGTTCTGGCGACCCTTCGAACCGACCTCGAGTTAGGGATCAGTCTCTCTTCATTGAGGGCAAAGTCGTGATCGGCTAAACTTGCCCGCCATTTTGACAGGCCTCAGCGGAGCAGATATGTCTTCTCAGATAAAAGTTCGTGGATTCCATATTGATGTGTACCAGCACGTTAATAACGGGCGCTACATGGAGTTTCTGGAAGAAGCTCGTTGGGAGTTTATGGATCACACTGGCTTTGCCGAAAAAATCGCTGCGCTTGGGCTTTCGATGGTGGTGGTAAATACTAATATCAACTACCGCCGCCCTGCGGTTATCCATGATGTTCTGGACCTCGGGATTCGTGTGGCAAAAATTGGCGGCAAAAGCGCGGTTTTTGAACAGACAGTGACCCGTCAGAAAGATGGGGCGACTGAGATGGTGGTCGATGCCACAGTGACCTTTTGTGTGATGGATCCGGTGGCCGAAAAGGCTGTCCCGCTCGAAGGCGAGATTCGGACCATTCTTGAGCAGGTTGCAGAGGAAGCCGGGGCATGAATCTTGATGACGTGATGGCAGAGATTAATCAGTTCCTGCTATGCCCAACACCTGGCGCATGGATTGATGTTGCTCTCGAGAATCAGGAATTACTGCTGATCGACCATGCTAACTGTGAGAAAAAAGCCGCTTCGACAGCAATGAACCTTCTGTACCGCTACATTGATCGCGATGACCTTCTCAAAAAAATGAGTCAGCTTGCGCGCGAAGAGCTGCTGCATTTCGAACAAGTGGTTGGCATCATGAAGGACCGTGGTGTCAGCTATCGTCACGTGTCGTCGTCACGCTACGCTTCTGGGTTGCGCGAACTGGTTCGTAAGGGCGGAGAGGATGAGCTGGTCGATGTGCTTATCTGTGGCGCTTTAATCGAAGCGCGTTCCTGCGAACGGTTCGCGGCGTTGGTTCCGCACCTCGATGACACCTTGGCCAAATTCTATCGATCTCTGCTTCGCTCAGAAGGTCGTCATTACCAGGATTATCTGGAGCTTGCCAGACAATATGCGGGCACAGATATCCAATGGCGGATTGACGAGTTCCGTGAAATTGAGCGTGAGTTGATTCTTAGCCCGGACCCGGAATTCCGTTTCCACAGTGGCGTTCCTGCCGCCGCTTAATCCTGACAGGCGCGAATGATCTTGATGCAGATGTCAGTTTCGCGCTGATACGTCGCTTCATCAATAGCGCCAGCCTTAAGGTCCCGGCTGGCTTGCTCAAGCCGCGCCTCTGCGTCTTTTAAGTCGGTAAACATGCGGTTGGCTTCAAGTGCTTTTAAGGTTACTGCTGCAGTCATGGGTGGGCTCCTCAGGACGTTCTGATGTCACAATCAAACTAGACTCCCTCTCAGAACTGCACCAGTAGCTATCGTTCCTAAGACCTGCAATGATTACAATTTCTTTAACAGAGTGATCGCAAAGTGAACAAACTCCCGTTAGATGGCGCAATCTGCGCCGGGCATTCATTGGACACCCGGCAGGTAGCTGGACTGGCTACCTACGATTGCATTGAGGGTGAGGGAGAACCGCTTCATTTTCTTCACGGCAACGGTTTTTGCGGACTCACGTTAGCTCCCCTGGCAGAAGAAATTACAGATGGAAGTCAGCCCCTGCTGTTCACTGATTTACCAGGACATGGCGCCTCAGGGGGGCCGGATGTCAACGCACAGCCAGACTGGAATGATATGGCTGACCGCGTTGCAAACAGTATCGCCGCTCGCATTGACAGGCCAGTAACGGGGATAGGTCACAGTATGGGGGGGGTGGTGACGCTGCTTGCCGCAGCGCGTTATCCTGACTTGTTTTCCCGAGTTGTGTTGCTCGATCCGGTTCTGTTCAGCCGCGAAGTTATTTTTTACCAAAGACTGATGAGAAAAACAGGGCTGTGGCAACGAACGTCTCTGGTACGCTCGGTCGCCCGGCGTCGTTCGGACTGGCCGTCTGTGGATGCATTGAAAACAGACCTGTCGACCAAGTCGCTATACCGGAACTGGACTCCTGGAGCACTGGACGCATTTGCTCACTACGGAACTCGTACAACCGAGGCAGGTGCACTAACACTGGCCTGCGACCCTCGTTGGGAGGCCTCCATTTTTGGCTCTTACCCGCGTGGTCTCTGGCAGGCAGTCAGAACGGTCAGTGTGCCGGTCGATATTGTTGTCGCCACACGTTCATATCCATTTATCCGTCCAGC
Organism: Thalassolituus sp. UBA2590; assembly: GCF_002339775.1. NCBI lineage: Bacteria > Pseudomonadati > Pseudomonadota > Gammaproteobacteria > Oceanospirillales > Oceanospirillaceae > Thalassolituus > Thalassolituus sp. UBA2590. Next base: position 2,978 of record NZ_DDKU01000038.1, on the reverse strand, counting down.
AGTAAAGCGTGCCGTGGGCCGGAATAAGCGTATTTCGCAACATGTATTTGATGGTGGTCATTGCTTTCCTATGGAAGCGCCAGAGGCCGCAGCGGTGCAAATTAATGACATATTGGTCGATTCCGGCCGGGGGCTATGAAAACCTTTGTCAATTTGCGCGCTCTGGGCTAAGGTGGTTTTTACTTGGGCAATTAAGTGAGTTTCGAGTAGGACCCTATGAACATGGAGATTCAGGCAGCCTTAGATGTTGCCGATGAGACTGATTCCTTCCTGCAGATCACGGATGTGATCTACGACAAAGAAGCCGAGAATGGCTATGACTCCCTGAATGAAGCAGAGAAAACTGTCTTCTGTCTCGATCAGTTGCTGAGAGAGATGGAGAACGGTGGTTTCGTGCAGTTCGTTCACCACGAAGCAGGCGCTAAAGCGGAAGACACGCTCGAAGCACTTGAGCGTATTAAAGCGCCAGTGTCGGCTGGTCTGCTTGACCAGATAGTCGATCTGTTTCCTGATCGTAATATTCCTTCAGATGAAGATGATCGCATTGATGCTTTCGATAATATCGAAAGCGAACATGCTGATAAAATCGCAGCTCTGGATGATCGTTTCTACGACAGCGGTGAAAATCTGGTCGGGTTGACACTGCGATTTGTTCAGAAAAACCTGCGTGAGTTTCACTGATCAAACAGGTGGCAAGGCTGTTTATGAGGAGGGGCGCTTGGGTCAGTATCGGCGCGAGTTGAGGCTTATCTTGTAATATCGAGGGCAAACGCTGAAACTATGTAGCAGCAATAAAGGGATTGCCTATGATTATAAAAATGGTCTCATCGTGTTTTTTGTGTACAGCGCTGGCTCTCTCTGCCTCCGCTGCATTCGCAGATGTAAAGCTCAAAGGTGTATCTGTACCAGAAGAGGTTACTTTTTCTGGTCACACTATGGTTTTAAATGGTGCCGGTGTTCGGTCTCGTTTTTTCATCGATGCGTATGTCGCCGCATTGTACCTCCCGGAAGTTTCGACTGACGCAGACGGGATTCTTGCCTCCGGAAGTCCGCTGGATATCCGTGTCGTTATTATTTCGGACCTGGTGACCGCTGATCGTTTTGCAGAGTCTGCAATGGACGGCTTCGTCAGATCTACCCATGGTGACCTGGGTCCGATACGTCCTCAGGTTGAAACTATGATCAAAACCTTCCGGAACTCTTTGTCGGTCGGCGATGTCTTTGATCTGGTTTATAACCCCGACGCCGGAACCGAGATTTATCGTAACGGTGAGCTTCTTGAAGTTGTTGAGGGGCTGGATTTCCGTTCTGCAATGGCTGGTATCTGGCTCTCTGATGACCCGGTGCAGACCAGTCTTCGGGAAAAAATGCTGGGTCTTTGAGCCGGAACAGGGCTTTGAGTGCAGAAAATAGTGCAAAGGATTGCTAAATGACAGAAACAGAACTCACGCGCTCGGGAAGCGATCTGTTACCTGACGAAATACCCGTTCTGGTTGTTGATGACGACCAGTCGGTACTCGATGTTACGAGTCTTGTTCTGTCCCGCTACCGTTTTGAGCAGCGACCTGTCACGGTCATTCAGGCCAGGTCTGCGGCGGCAGCGAAAGATATTCTGTCATCCCGCGATGATATTGCAGTTCTGTTTCTCGACGTCGTCATGGAAGAGGATGATGCCGGCCTTAAACTGGTTGAATGCATTCGCGAAGAACTCAATAACCAGAAGATCCGGGTTATTCTTCGTACCGGTCAGGCTGGTTTCGCGCCAGAATATCGGGTTGTTCAGAATTACGATATTAATGACTACCTCGCCAAAAGTGAGTCCACGCAAGAGCGTCTCTACGTTTCCCTGACGACAGCGCTTCGAGGATACCGGGATATTCTGTTGTCCGAACATTTTGCCACGCTGGCGATGAATGCTGAACGTGAGCGTGAACTTGTCAGCGAAGCTCTGGAAGAAAAATCGCGATTCCTTGCACACCTCAGCCATGAGGTACGTAATCCTCTGACTGGTATGGTTGGCATTATTGAGTTGCTCGGCGATGCGGATGAAACGGAGCGTACAGAGTTGTTGCAGGGGCTCGAATTTACGACACAGACTCTGCTGGGTGTAGTTGATGACGTGCTTGATGTGGCTAAAATTGAAGCGGGTAAGTTCCGACTGCAGGAATCCGCATTTAATGTTCGTTACTGGCTGGAAAAAACAGCGTCAACCTACGAAGCGATTTTACGCCAGAAAGGAATTCGTCTGGCGTGTGAAGTTGCTGAAGATATTCCCCTCAACCTGATTGGTGATCAGGCCCGGTTGCGTCAGGTTTTATCTAATTTTCTCAGCAATGCTGCGAGATTTACGCCTACGGGTGGCCAGGTCGCGGTGCGACTGAATGGAGCCCGAAATGGTGAGCAGTGGACCCTGTTTGTATCGGTCAGTGATACAGGGATCGGTATTGCGCCAGATCGTCTGACTTCTGTGTTTAAGCCCTATGTTCAGGAGACTGCAGCTACTGCAGAAGTGTATGGTGGAACAGGGCTTGGCCTGAGTCTATGTCATGACCTGGCTTCACTCATGGGTGGGAGTGTCGGTGTGACCAGTCGTCAGGGAAAGGGGTCGACGTTCTGGCTGGAGGTACCGCTTGGCATTGATAGCTCGCTGGTTACGGGGAGCCAGGACCGGCCGGCTTATAAGGTTCTCGTGTGTGAAGACGACGCAACCAATCAGAGAACCATGCAGGTAATTCTGGAAAAAAAAGGTCTGGACGTTGATGTCTTTGATAACGGCCGGGAGCTTATCGACAGCGATGCGTGGCGAATGGCTGACGCGATTATTATGGATTGCCATATGCCAGAACTTGGCGGTATGGAAGCAACTAGAATTCTCCGCTCAGAAGGTAGCGAGCTGCCCGTATTGGCGCTAACTGCTGGAGTGTCTGACGCCGAGCGGCAGGACTGTCTGGAGGCTGGTATGGATTGTGTTATCAGTA
>NZ_DDKU01000172.1:2617-28973 GCF_002339775.1 Thalassolituus sp. UBA2590 | reverse complement strand
ACCCCGGTGCACCATTCATGAATGGGCCGATTAATGGCGAAGATGTATTTATCCCCGTTGACTGGATCATCGGTGGCCCTGAAATGGCCGGTAAAGGTTGGCGTATGCTGATTGAATGCCTGGGTGCCGGTCGAGGCGTTTCGCTTCCTGCTCTGGCTACCGCAAGTGGTGAAGTTGGCTATCGCATGACCGGCGCTTTCGGCAAGATCCGTCGCCAGTTCAAGACGGAAGTCGGCAAATTCGAAGGTGTGCAGGAAGCGACATCGCAGATCGCTATTCTTGGCTACACGCTTGAAGCAATGCGTCACCTTGTGACGAAGAGCCTGGAGTCCGGCACTCCATCCGTGATTACCGCCATGGCGAAGTACCACGCGACAGAAATGATGCGTACCCTGATCAATCACGGTATGGATGTCGCCGGTGGGCGAGCCATTCAATTAGGGCCTCGTAACTTCATGGCACTGCCTTATCAGAGTGTGCCTATCGCGATCACAGTGGAAGGGGCGAATATTCTGACCCGCTCGTTGATGATTTTCGGCCAGGGGTCAATGCGTTGCCACCCTTATCTGTTCGACGTTATTCAGACACTGCAAACCGATGATAAGAAGCAGGGGCTAAAAGATTTCGACCGCCTGTTCTTTGCACTCGCTGGCAACAGCATCAGCCGTACCATGCGCGCATTCGTGCTTGGGCTCAGTGGCAATCGTCTGGCAAATGCACCAGAGAAAGCGGACAGCTTTACCAAAGAGTGGTACCAGCGCATCGACCGCATGAGTGCTGCACTGGCCTCTTCAGCAGACCTTGCGCTGGGTGTTCTTGGTGGCGACCTTAAGCGTCGTGAACTTCTGAGTGCTCGTTTAGGCGATGTTCATAGCCAGCTGTTTATCGCATGCAGTATTCTTAAATACTACGAAAATCAGCCTGCAAGTACCGCTGAAAAAGTACACGCCCGTGCCTCATTGCATCAGGCTCAGTACACTGCTCAGGAAGCTTTGTTCGACTTCTACGACAACTTCACGGTTCCGGGCATCGCCGGAGTATTTAAGCGTCTGGCGTTCCCATACGGTCGGATTCTGAGAAAGCCTGATGACGATCAGCTTCGTGCGCTCGGTGACCTGATCATGGAGGACAACCCTGTGCGTCAGAAATTTGGTCAGTTCATTCATAACAACCTTGAGCCAAGCGACGCTTTCGGCCGTGTTGAAAGCACGTATCAGAAACTGCTGACGGTTGACGATGCGTGGGGAAAATACAACAAAGCAGAGTCCCGAGGAAAGCTCGCGGGAGACAACATCGATGCCCGCCTCTCCAGCGCTGTTTCTCAGAATATTATTACTCAGGAAGAAGCCGATAATATTCGTGAGTACGACAAGCAGCGCTATGACGCTCTGTTAACCGATGCCTTTGAGAAGAGCTTTTTTGAAAAAGCGGAAGTTGAGGTAAAAAATCCGGCAGCTGATGCCAACGTTAGTTGAACACTCCCCTTGTTCAGCACCCTTGAAGCGGCATGAATGCCGCTTTTTTTTATTGCATCAACACCGGTTGTAAATCCTGATAAGGCATATTCACTACCTGAATCTGATAGTCCAGATAGCCGTTAATACGGAGAATGTAATTTCCCGGTATTATACTGGGCATGTAATACATACCATCTGAGCCGGTGAAATAGGTGTAAACCAGCTGAGGGCCAAAGTTAGTAAACACGATAAGTTCGACCGTCGCTCCCGACGCAGGGAAAAGGTCGCCGGTATAGGGATGACGAATATCCACCCTCCCCCTCAGATTCGTCGCCAAAGCCAACTCAGACAAAAAAAGCAGTATCGTAAATGCGATGGTTTTCATTCTCCTGCTCCTGTCACGGGTGTCATGTACGAGGTTTCAGAGTATCTTTGTCCTGGCTGAGTGAGCGTTGTAATTTCGATAGGCTCACTGAACTCAATGGTTCTGGTCTGATAATTAACCACCATGTCACTCCCCGTTAATGCTGCTTCAGACGTCAGATTAATCTTGCCGCGGCCAAAGCCCTTAACGTCCAAGGTAATCATTCTTTTAGGAGGCGAACCGTCTGGTGAGCCAGGTATCTTGAAATGAATATCTCCATTCGCACTGCTTAAAACACGGGGCTCGAGAGATATTTCCAGTAGATCAAACAGCAGAGGATTATTGATGACGTTGCCCTCACCATCGCGAAGTTCAAGCGTTCCGATGATACTCCAGGTTGGTTCATTCGGATTTCGGATCTCGAGAATACGAGCCTCGGTTTCAGATAACGCATTTATACTGATAACCAGAGTAATAAGATATGCAGCAAAGGCACCGGACGAATTAATCTTAAGCCCTGAGAAGCTGCCACTGGCAACCACAGACGTGGAGGGGAAGATCTTATAAATAAGGATTGAAGGTACAAGGGGAATCAGAAAATAAGTCAGATACAAAGCAAAAGACAGCATGATCCCTGCAATTTCTCTATCCATGAGAATCTCTCCGTTTCGTACTTGAGTTACATCACTCTATTGATCACCTTACTGCCAGACGAGCACCCCATCTGCGGTCTCACAGTTCATCACTGAATTACTCGCGTCATTTATGTAGACCTGCTGACTGGCTGACACACTATAAGTCAGATATTCAGAGCAATATGCGCTCTGACCGTTCCCTACAACTACTTTTGTACCCGCCTTGAGCTCACAAGTCACAAGCTTATCCAGCGGTGACCATTGATAGCAGATTTCGAAGTCTTCACGATATTCAGCAACCTTTCCTGACGGCTTATTGAACGCCCACCAATTGCCATAGGTGCTTCCGGGATTAGTACTGTTCCAGGCGCGATAAAGGGTAACGATTTTTACGCCAGTTGAAATATACACCTGCCCCTGGCACAAGCCGCCTTTGCCAGGCTCTCCGAGCGCAGCATTTAATAAGTCTGAATCAACGGCTGGAACAAAACTGTCGCGCAATGACGCTGGCAAATCGGTTGTTCCGATACAGGGCTCAGGAGCCACCGAGGCCGTGTCTGGCTGCTTACTTTGAGCAGGATGAGTTGCGGGCATCTGCGCACATGACACAAGAGTCGCAATACTGAGGCTAAGAATGAGTCCTTTCATGGTAAATCCATGTTGGCGTTTAACTCTTTCCAGTAAGCCGGGGAGTATCGTAATTTGCAAGTATCCGGGACAAGCATATCCAACCTTCGGTTAACGAGTCCGACAAACTGGCCCCATGTGCACCATGAGTTGGCGCATTTCATTGCATCGATGGTCACACAAACGCTCCGGCGCCGACCATACTGTGGCTTCAGCCTTCTCAGGGCTTCACTTCACAGTCAGGGAATCGATATGAATGTCAGCTTCCGCCTCGCCGCTCTTTTAATCATTTTATCTCCGGCCTCTTATGCCCAGGAATTTAATGACTGTAAGCTTCAGTACCCTATCGTCTTATCCCACCATTTTGGCTTACGGACCATCTGCCCTGACAGCTGGACAGCTGGACAGCTGACGAGTGCATGACGCGAGAATCCGATAATCTGCAGAAGTATTGCGCAGCCTGGGATTCTGATAATGGCTGCCAAGAGTGGATTCTACCTGCAGATGAGGCTCACCTGCCGCCGCGCATCGACAACCTTTATGACAACCGCCTCAAACGTACCAGCGATATAGCGCAATACCATCGCTACTTCAGTAAAGACATCGTTGACCGCCTTAAAGCCTGCGGCAACGAGGTATTTATCGCCGACAAACCAGCCTACGCAACCTATCACATACGTGCCCGCTCCCTCCGCAATACGGTCTATGAAGCTTTATCCGCGACGCAGGCAGACAAGGTAATCATTATTGGTACATCACAAGGAACTCAGGATGCTCGTTTCATGACAACTGCTTTGCCAGCCAGCGATAGCGCCCCAGAAGAAGGCTCTATGGCAAAGCATGTCGCTGCGGTGGTAGGACTTTCTGGCGAGCACCTCGGCGCAGAAATCGCGACCATCGGTATTAATGGTATGTATCTTTCCAATTATGTGTTTGGCAACGGCTGGATTGACCCTGTTGCTGGCGAACCCTTCTGGGAATTCGAAGAAGGCGAGCGTCTGAATACAGACCTCATGTGGCGGGAGGTAGGAGATACAACCACAGACGAGGCTCTGTTAAACCAACCTCTGGTTCTGACCGAAGGATACGACCCTGATAATCCGGACGAGTATGACCTGGATATTAACGGTCAGTTCAGAGCCTTCCTGAGTGGCCTGACTTCTCTCTCAAGTCATTACATGCGAGAAGACTTTTACCGTGATGAGACTGCGTGGCGTGACCTGCTGGATGCGATTGGCGTACAGGAGGAAGGTTGGTACGAACTCGTGAACGAAGACAACGAGAACTGTAATGGCGTAAGTTACTTCAGTTATTCAGCACGCATAAGAAGTTGGGATTACGAATACTGGGGCGACGCGACTTTTTATCTTGGGGTCACCGCCCTATACGGCCCTAATGATGGCTATACCACGATGGACTCTCAGAATTTCGATAAGATTGGCTATCCACCTTGTGCGGATAGCCGCAGTAACTTCGAGCATATCAAGACACTGGATGGCAGTATTTTAAGCCACGGTTACTATCACAATTACTTCACCGGCCGGAATAAATACTACGGCCCTCAGGAGAGTTGGCTTCAGGAGCGGCCTCCCTATCAGGGTTCCGTGGCCGATTTTTATGAGCAGGTAATGAGAGACCTAATCGAACGTGGTTTCTGACTATCGCTAGTCGGTAGTATTTACTCCGAGAATACAGGATCAAGACACCTCTGCACCGGGCGCCGACAGATTTCACGCTGGGCTGCAGGTGTCTTCATCCACCGGGTGACGGCTTTATCATAAGCCACCCGCTCTGGAACACCGGTATCAACCGGCTGACCGATGCTGTTCAACAGTGCTTCACGCTCAATCGCAATATGGTCAGCAAGGCGCATAGCAAGCTCCTGCATATCACCGTTCTCGCGTGAGTACACATCAATATGAAAAATCTCTTCCCCTTCCATACGCTGAAACTCACGAATCTGGATCCAGCGCGTTTCTCTCGGGTCACTTTTGATGTTCCAGAGGGCGTAATCGTTGATGGTTTCGGCATGAACGCTAATGACTGGTATTGCGGCCATAACGTAAACCACAAGTCGGGAGAATGTGCTCATATTCGATCCGGTTTTTATTGTTGTGATGGAAGGAAGATAACGAGAGGCTGACCTGTTGGCAATACGTTTTGCATCCGGATCTCCGGAATACTATGAGTGCCTCGTCATTGACTCTGACGCCATACGGCACCGCTCTGCGGGCACGAATAACTGGGTCATCAGGTAGGATTTGAACTCTTCAGGGTACGCCTGTGACTTTAGCGCTTCTTCCATACACAACAGCCAGGCATCCCGCTCAGCCTCGCCAATCGGCAAATGAGCATGGGCCCGAGGGATCGCGATTGGCCCGTACTTTTCGCGATACAGGCGCGGCCCTCCTAACCAGCCACACAAGAAGCGCGTCAGCTTATCGCGTGATTCGGTTAAATCCGCGGGGTGCATATCGCGGATTTTTTTAGCCGCAGGCAGAGCCTCCATCGCATCGTAAAAGCCGTCAACGAGGGCTTTTATACCCTCGTACTCTCCCGCAGCACGGAAAGAAGCATCTTCAACACCATAGGCGGCCACCATCAGGCAAACTCTTCCATAAAGTCTAGTGACGCCTGGTGACGGATAGTCCGGCGGTGGTTCGCCCAAAGCTCTTTAACCTTTTCCTGGTTACACTGCTGCCTGTCGACCAGCACCCGAGTCTGCAACTCCCCTTTCTTCTGTCCGCCGGTAAGCGGTACTTTTGAGAAGACAAACTGGTTCGAAACCAGATCCATAAATGGTCCCGATTTACTGGTCGGCATAATAAACAACAACTGCAGACCCAGGCTCTCGGTAAGGTAATTAATCACCTCTTTAGAGCGGGTTTCATCCATTTTCGAGAAGGCTTCATCCACTAGCACAATACGCAGGTGAGTATCCCCTTCATTAAAGCGGAAAGCTGAAGTAATCGCTGCTGAACGAATAATGTAGGCTGGCGTCTCTAGCTGGCCACCGGACCCTGTACCGTATTGCGATAGAGCGATCGGTTCTTTATTCAGCGGTTGTTTATAAATCTCATACGACCGGTAATTACGGTAATCAGAAATACGCTCAAGCTCGCGCATCGCTTTCTGCTCGTCATCGTCGAGCAGCATATCCATTAACTGATCGCGAACCTTAACGGAACTGGCAGAGAGCTCAGCCGTAAACAGAGTCGCACCGTCTCCCAATGCCGGATTTTTGATCACTTCATCAAAGAACTGGAAGTACTCTTTGTACTCTGGCACCCATTCCCAATCGAACCAATAGGTTTCGCGGTCAGCACCAAACTGGTGATGAGCCAGCTCTTTATTCAGGTCTTCAAGAATACGTTTGCCGTCGTTGATCGCCTGATAAATTGAGTGACACAGGTTGGTCACAAAGACGTTATTAAAGCTTTCACGTAATTGATGCAGCTTGTCCTGCTTCTCGACCAGAATATTATTCTTCAAACGGTTGTGAACACGTTCGACTTCGCGCTGAAGGTCACACACACCGGTAAAAAATTTCGCACCATGCTCATCACGATAATCCGGAGCGTAAACAATCGAATCGACGGTCTGGCAAGTCTGATTGTGTTCAGTGATGTTCCGCTCAATTTCATACGCAATGGAATTGAGCTCCTGAGAAACCGATTTTCGCAGGTTCTCAATTGCATCAACCGGGCTTTCTTCGGCCTCTTTATCCGCTTGTTCCAGGCGCTTCTCAAGATCAAAGTCAGGCCAGATACCCACGATAGAGCGCAGGGCATCTTCTTTAGCGTCAGCCGTGTCTGATGTCTGCTCCTGATGCTCACTCAGTGCCTTAACGGCTTTTTCAGCATCATTTAACTGTTGTTGCAAACGGCCAAGCTCACCATCCAGCTCTTTTATCTGTGCATCGAGGTCGTCCGCTTTTTCTTTAAGTGCGGTAAATTCGTGCTCAATATCACCGAAGCTGGAGACATCCACGCCTTTCAGTGAATTTTCAGCCTGCGTCATCGCATACTGAGTATCGAGCATCGATTGCATCTGGTCTGCGAAGGTAACGTGACGCAGAAGATTAACCGCATCAAGTAACTGCTGCGCCTGACGAAGCTGATAGTTTGCTTCGTTAGCAACGTCTTCGAGCATATTCACTTCGCTGCGCTTCGCCGCAAGTGCACGCTCGCGCGCTCCTAAACCGAAAACGAGATCCGCATCTTCAAGGTCACAGCGATAAATAGAATACGCACCCGAGCCCAGACCTTCTTTCGTCACACCACGACGTGTCATACGCAGCGCCTGAATATCGGCTACCTGCTCGACCGTGCCGTAACTGGCTTCAAGATAATAACGGGCAGTCGCGTGTTCAAAATCCATCAGGTGGATAATGGAATTCGCCGGAATTTTCATCCGTTCACTGTCTTTTTTCGCTTTCTCACCCTGAATAACACGAGCGCGGCTGCCACCCGGAATCTGACGAAGAATATGCGCAGCTTCGGCTTCAAACGCAGACTCAACAATAATACTGAAGCGCGCTCCACCGATATAACCTTCGACCGCACTCTGCCAGTCTGGGTCAGTGACCTCAACGTAGTCCGCCAGTACGCGCGGTTCTGCCTGCGGGCATTCACGCATAATCGCTTCGAGCGCCTGGCGCACATACCCTGGATACGTCGCCTGGCGTGCCTCAAGGCTGGAGATTTCATTCTGCTTCTGCACCATACGGTGCTTCGCTTGCTGAAGCTTCTGATCACGACGGTCCGCCACACGGGCAATCTGATCGCGCAGTGATACGCCGCTGCTTTCCAGTTCAGTATCATGGAAGCGATCGCGCCAGCTGTTTACCAGTGACTGTTGGGTGCGGGCATCGTCGAGGTGAGCTTCCAGAGGTGAAAGATCGATCCAGTCTTTACCGAGGAGTTTACGGAAGTCGACGGCACCATTGTCTTTAATAGCCAGTACTTCGCGCGCTTGCTCCGCAATACGTTTACTACCCAGAGACGGAATTTCTGCAGCGACGTTAGTTTTCTGCAACGCCCCATATAAAAGCTCAGTAGCACGTAGCGATGCCTGCAACATCTGATCCTGCTCAAGCAACGGAATTGCCTGCTGTTGCAGCTTCGCTTTACCATCATTGATCGCCTGCTCTGCGGCATCTTTATCCTGCAGCGCGTCGATGCCCTGACGGCGGGCTTCCATACTGATTAATTGCTCGCGCACCTGCTTACGGCGATCCTGTGCAACGTCACGCTCTTTCTGAGTTTTATTCAGAGACTCACGAATCTGCTGCTGGATTTCTTTCGCGTTCAGGTAATTCTTCTGGTCGTTAAGATAACGACTGCGCGCTGCGGTGTATTCGAGAACGTTGTAGTCGATCCATTGATCAATATACCGCCCTGCACTGTCTCGCGTGCCACTCAGCATTTCAATGGACTCAGCGAGTTTATTCGCATCGGATTCCATCGCATAAATGGTCTTCATCAGATCCGAGACACTGCGAATTGCATCGCCCATGTCTTTGGCTTCGAGAATTTCATTCGCCACGAAACCATTTATACTTTTAACCGGCTTGTAGGCCATAAAGCGCGAGAAGGTACGCGCGGCATTCATTGCCTCGCGCTCCGGAACCGCATCGTTGCGGCCACGCAGAGCACCGTACAGTCGACGCAGATATTGTTTCTTGGTGTCGTACTTCTCTACGCTGTTCGGGTTGATCCTGCGCGCGAGATTTTTTGTCAGTTTCCCAAGTGGAATAACTTCCTGATGAGAGTCATCAAGGTCCAGCAGAAAGTCATTCTGAGTTAACTCTTCACCAGCCACGATAAAAAACTGAATATCATTCTGGCGCGCTACCGGTGCACCACCAGCACGATCCACCGTCGCACTGACACCAATAATCGCCGTGAAAGGTTCACCACTTTCGCCTTGGGTTGGATAAAAAACCGCACCGAGATAACCCACGGCGCCATTCGGGCGCGCATAACTGCCATCATCACAACCCAGCACGTAGGAAGCCAGTGTACGAACGTTTTTACCACGACCACGCTGTGTCGCTTCGTCCTGACCCGGATTGTAGTGAAACAGCGTATCGTGCGCTGCGGTCATGATGGTCTGAATAGCATCAGCAGCCGTCGTTTTACCCGAGCCGTTGCCACCCGATAGCAGATTAATCGGACCAAACTCAAATTCAGTCGCCGGGATATTGCCCCAGTTGATGTAAATAAACTTCTTCAGGAACATATCGTTTTATTCTCCGAACAGGCTGACGGGTTGCTTGGTTTCAGGTTCTGCCTGATCTTCTTTGTCTTCACTTTCTGCTGCGTCATCCGCCGATGCACTTTCGACATTTTCTGATGACTTTCCATCTTGATTCGGCCCATCAGTGCCAGCGCTGATATCTTCAGAAGTAACCGCTTCAGGCTCAGCTTCCTGTTCAGATTCATCTTCTGCAATCGGCTCTTCAGACGCAGGCACGTCAGAAACAGACTCTTCGCCAACGTTGGCCTCTGCTGCAGCCGGCGTATCTTCACTCTGGCCGGCTTCAGAATTTAATTCGGAAGTCTCGTTATCGCCTTCGTCGTCTTCATCGGTCGCCATTAATTCAGTAAGCACTTCATCGCTGACGTAGCTCATGATCATTGGGCGAATACGCAACCAGATATCACCATCGTGGACGCTGTCTTCATTCTGCAGTTGAACAAGACGCATCTGACGCAACTTACGGAACAGCGCTTTCCGCTCAGTGACGTTTTCTGGCAGGCTGCGCTTCAGCAGGTTTTTCATGGCGATCGTCAGGCCTTCAAGTGACACCATGACACAACCTTGCTCATCAACAGCCCCTTCGCGCAACGCTTTGTCGTACTGCGCGCGCAGTACGAGAATCAAAGCGACTTCGCTCTGATTCAGACGCTGGCGGAACGCTGGGTTGCCAACATTCTGCTGATCTTCATCCATCCCTGGTACCTGAGCGCCGGGCGGATATAAACGAATAAACTGAAAGCGCTTATCGTGCTGAATGCGGATACCCAGAACAGAAAGGTACTCGCCCACCAGTTCTTCGATACGGACAAACCGGTCGTACAGGGTTTGCTCGATCTGAGATTCATCACGGCAAATTACTCCGTAATCGAGCAAGCGTACCAGCAGCTCAGAATATTCTTTCTGGCTGAGGCCTTCTTTTTCCAGTTCGCGATCTATTTCATGCAACATAATCTGATTCTTTTCTCTGTACCCACTCAGGACTGTTTCTGAACAAGTTCGAAGGTAAAGTGGTCTTTTTTGATGAAGTAACCGTCACTGTTTTCTTCGCGCGGATTCTCATCATAATCAATAAGGAATTCGAACTCTGACGAGAGTCCATCGGCTGCGCCCAAACCAATCGCATGTGCAACCGCCAGGAAGTCTTTTGCCGATTCAATCGGGATATCGCGTGTGGATATTTTTTTACCGCAACTGAGCTTGCTGCTCATAAAATGCCGCAGTGCCTGTTGGTTCACCAGGAAGGCCTGATCCAATACCTGCTGCACATAGATCTCTCGACGGGCATCGACATCAAAATCACCTTTGCCGTCATCCAGTGCCGCTTCGATCTTCTGGCGTGTCCGGGTAGCGTGCATGCGCACTGAGGCCGGATCAACCAGGCGGAGCTGCGGTACTTCCATCAACTCCCCAGCTCGCTCCAGAGCACTCGCCTGTTCTTCTTCAGTAAGCGACGAGAGATGCTTGCATACCGCAAGAACATCGTTGTGTTGTTGCGATGCCAGATAACTCATCTGACGAATGATAATGTCAGCCCGCTTGGTAAAGCTCTGCAGGGCACGACGTAATGCAGGCAGCATGATGTCGCTGGCATTCCGCATCCGCAGTTCTATGCCATCGAGGATGGTCCACAGAACTGAACTGCCCTCTTTGGCCAGTTCTGGTAATAACTCACGCAGGCGTTTCTCGGCGTTGGCTTTGAATTCGACGTCCTGTTTACGGATACGATCAATCAACCCCTGAATCTGGTCCCGGTGCTTCTCAACGTTGTCTGCCGACAAGCGCACAGAGAGATCTGGCTGGAAGCGGTTCTCCATGAAGTCGAAGAAGGCTTCACTGGCGCGTTCGATCAGTAACTGGTCTTCCATCTCACGAACAAGGTCACGCTTACGCTCCTCAAGCTCGCCAATCACATCGGTAAAGTCACTGATGATACGCTCGGAATACTCATAGGCATCGAGCAGATCGTAGATGTCACCGCGCTCCTGAAAGGACTCAAGGGAGTTTCGGGTATTCCGCGTATTTCGATGACGTGTCCGGGCCATCGCCCGGCTTTCTTCGATGAAGGGTTCAGTGAACTGACGCCCGAACCGGGTAAAGCCAAAGGTGCTCTGTAAGCTGGCCTCATCGACCTGCTTCTCAAGCCAGCCGTATTCAATGAGTTGATTCAGTACCCAACCTGCCTGTTCACGGCTGGTACGGAAGCGGCTCTCGCTGGACTCATCCTCACTGTCGTATTCGTCAGCCAGAACCGGAGCCCGCACTAGAGCTTCCTGAAAGACTTCAATCACGGTGTCTCGTTGAATCGCCTGACCATAGTCAGCACTGCTAGAGCTGTAGAGCCTCTGATAGAGCTCTTTCAGACACTCCATGACCTGCGCTCGATACTTACCGGTTAACGGGCGGAAAAACTGGCTCCGTTCCTGCTCAAAAAACATACAATTTCTTATTATTCCAGCGCGATTAAAGAGGAGTAGATTACTTAAAGGATGAGGCGTTGGCCAGCCCGATGAGAGCCCTGTCACAATGTCTGCGCAACGCACTGCATTCTTCCGCATCGGAGGGTATAATGGCCCGAAATGCCAATCAGGATCTGGTCGCTTTGCGCAAAGGAATTTCTGTGCCTTCCATACTCTCTTTCATCGCGGCGCTTTGTCTGCTCATCACTGCTGCGCTTCCGGCCTTGGCCCTGCCCTCAGTGCAGGATCAATCGCCTCTAATTCTGGATGCTGGCTCGACTTACCTCGCAGGTAAGCATTGGCAGTATCTGAAAACGGATAAGCTGTCAGTAGATTCAGCCTCAGAACAACTCGCAACTTTGCACGAGCAGCAGCCATGGCAACGAAGCACTGATGAATACCCGAACCTCGGGGTTGGTGATGCTGGTTATTGGTTCGTAATGCAGGTGCAAACGAAAGATGATCGCGACTGGTTTCTTCGTAATAGATATTCGCTTCTGGATACCGTCGCTCTGTTTCAATGCCCAGAGGGCATACGCGATGCGAATCAATGCCATGTAGCCCGAGGGGGAGACAGGATCCCCTATACTGAGAGAGCCATAGATCATCCCAATCTGATTCTGCCACTGGACCTCACACCAGGTAACACATACGACCTCTACCTGTATGTCACCACAGAAGGGACCTATCAGCTACCTATGGAGTTCGTTGATCAAACGACTCTTAACACCCAACTCATCAATAATGGTGTATTCCGGGGGGCGTACTACGCGGTCATGCTGGCCATGGCGCTCTACAATCTCATTCTCTTTTTTGCAGTACGTGACCGGCTATACCTCTACTACACCGCATTCGTCAGTAGTTTTCTATTCTTTCATATGAACTTTGAAGGCTCCGCCTTCGGCTATTTCTGGCCAGATAAGCCCGAACTGAATGCGTTTATGGTCCCTCTGTCGTTTGCTATCAGTCAATTTTTCTTCGCCCTCTTTCTGCCCCAACTGCTGATGCTAAAAAACTATTGCCCGAAAGCCGCCATGGTTTATCGGGTCTACGTCCCTGTGACACTTGGCTTCGCCATATTATCTATGGCAGCGCCATACCAGACTGCAGTTAGCATCCAGAATTACGTGAACTCCCTTCTTGCGATTTACACTCTCGTAGCCGGGATCCGTGCCTGGACGCAAGGCCACAAACCCGCCAAGTACTTCACCATCGCCTGGCTATCTTTCATGATGGGCGTAATCTCAGCAAATATGAGTACGCTTGGGGTGATTCCGGGTACCCCCCTGATTCTATACGGCTACCAGATTGGTTCGGTCTTTGACGTCATTCTGATCTCGCTTGCAATGGGGGCACGGATCAACATGTTGCGAGAGGCGCAACAGGAAGATCAGCGCCGCCTGAGCGATAGCCAGTCACAGGCTATACGCTACCTCAAGCAATACGAAGATCTATATCAGAACTCCATTTCAGCACGCTTTCAGCTTAACAGTCGCGGTGAGATTACCGACTGTAACCCGGCGTTCGCCTCTGCGCTCGGTTTTCCATCGGTGGGAGAAGTTGTCGAAGCTAAGCCGCATTTTGATCAGTTTGTTGAGTCTCCGCATGCTTCGATTGAGCTCTGGGAGGTACTTGATAGCGATACGAGGGTCACTGGGTACGAACTGATTCTGATGCCGCGGCGTGGCAAAGCCGTGAATGCAATTCTCACGATGCGCCAGGAGGTCTCGGATCAAGGGTATCAATGGGTTGGATCATTTCTGGATGTCACTGAAAAGTACGATCAGGAAGCGGCTCTACGCAAAATGGAAGACAACCGGAATCAGTCTTTACAACAGTTGGTGATGGGTGTTTCGCATGAAATGAATACGCCCCTGGGTAATATCCGGCTGGCGACCACACACATTAAGGGGCGGGTCGACGATAACGAGATTCTTGTCGATAGCGAACTGAAAACTGCGATCCATCAGGTGACGGACAACATCTCCCGGCTTGCTGAGCTGAATCAGCTGATTCAGTCATCTATGGGCGCAAGTTCTTCACAATATGCCGATAGCATCTACCTACGGGCATGGCTGGGTGACTGGAAACAAAGAGCCCAACATCAATACCGCCATCTCTCACTGGAAGTTATCAGCTACCCTGACACCGCACTGTGGCGCGGATACACCAGTCTACTGGAACAGATTCTGAATCAGCTTACTGAGAATGCCGTCGTACACAACCCTGAGAAATATGAGCAGCAGGCACTCTATGTGCGAATCTCAGCCTCCGTTGACAACGGGGTGCTCGATATTGAATTTCAGGACAATGGCCGTGGCATAAGTACAGATCACCGCGAAAAGATATTTTTGCCGTTCTTCACAACACGTCGTTCAGAGGCGACTAAAAAAGGATTGGGGCTTTACGAGGTGCGGAACCTTGTGACCAACATTATGAAAGGCAGCATCGTAAGCCCTCCATCGTCACAGGGCTTCACTCTGAGTATACGCTTGCCTGAAGCAATCAAAGAAACAGAAAGCACAGTCGGTTCTGCCAGTAAAGTCAGTTGGTAATTGTTGGCCTCTAACCAGAATGGTGCAGCAACCAGAATGGCGCAGTAGCAAGAAAAGGTGCAATACCAGGAAGTGACCCCGGGCGCCGCATAACCGCAGCGCCCGGGCCGTTTTTTTACAGGCCGGCAGCCAGCTCACTGGCGAGACGGATAGCGCGCTTAGCGTCGAGCTCACCCGCGAATTCAGCGCCGCCAACGAGGTGTGTACGGAAAGCGGTTTCTTCCTTGAGTGCTTCATAAATGCCGTTCACGGACACCTGACCAGCACAAACAACGATGTGATCAACGTCTAACACACGAGGTTCAGACGTCTCACCTTTCGTCACAGTAATATGCAGACCCTGATCATCGATTTTGTCGTAGCTGACGCCACCGACCATTTCGACATGCTTCATTTTCAGCACTGCACGGTGTACCCAGCCAGTTGTCTTGTTAAGCCCCTTACCGTGCGCGGACGTTTTGCGCTGCAGCAAGTAAAGCTTGCGAGGCGAAGGCTCCATATCTGAAGCAATCAGACCACCACGCTCTGTGTTTGTAATATCCACACCCCACTCTTTCATCCAGGCGTCTTTGTTCAACGTTGTTGATTCACCTTCATGCGCCAGGTATTCACCGACGTCAAAACCAATACCGCCTGCCCCCATAATAGCGACCTTGCTACCCAGCTTCATTTCGTTGGCGAGCAGTTCCTGATAAGTCACGACCTTGGCGTGGTCGATTCCAGGCATCTTAGGCACACGAGGCTCGACACCAGTGGCGACGATTACGTCATCGAAACCGGCGGCTTTGAGTTCATCGGCTGACGTCATGGTATTCAGTTTCAGATCGATGCCTAAGCGTTCAATCATGGTATTGAAATAACGAATCGTCTCTTTGAATTCCTCTTTACCCGGAATGCGTGAGGCGTAATTAAACTGACCGCCAATCTCGCCACGTCCTTCAAAAAGAGTGACATTATGACCACGCTCTGCTGCCACAGTCGCAGCAGCAAGGCCCGCCGGACCTGCGCCAACCACAGCCACTTTACGAGGAGTGCTGGTCTTCACATACTTCAGAGAGGTTTCATGACAAGCGCGAGGGTTAACCAGGCAGCTCGCACGCTTATTCTGGAAGGTGTGGTCAAGACACGCCTGGTTACAGGCGATACAGGTATTGATCTCATCAACGCGGTCTTCCTCGACCTTCTTCACCCAGAAAGCATCAGCCAACAGTGGGCGAGCCATAGATACCATGTCGGCCTTGCCACTTGAAATGACCTCTTCGGCCGTGTCCGGCATGTTGATCCGGTTTGACGCCACAACAGGAATGTTAACCTGCTCTTTTACTTTAGCCGTTGCATCGACAAACGCCGCGCGTGGTACCGACGTTACGATGGTAGGCACACGCGCTTCATGCCAGCCGATGCCTGTATTGATCAGTGTGACACCCTCAGCTTCGAGTGCTTTCGCCAGGGTAATTACCTCTTCCATAGTCGAAGCATCTTCCACCAGATCCAGCATCGAAAGACGGAACATGATAATGAAGTCCGGACCTACCGCTTTACGGACAGCACGAACCACTTCAAGCGGAAAGCGCATGCGGTTTTCATACGAGCCACCAAACTCATCGGTACGCTTATTGGTGCGCGCATTCAGCATCTGCGTGATGAAGTAACCTTCTGAGCCCATGATCTCAACGCCGTCATAGTTAGCTTTCTGAGCCAGCTTCGCCGCACGGGCGTAATGACCAATAGTCTTATAGACCTGTTTAGTCGTCAGCTCACGTGGTTTAAAAGGGGTAATCGGCGACTTAATCGCTGAAGGAGCAACGTTAAACGGGGTGTAACCGTAACGACCAGCATGCAGCAACTGAAGCAGGATCTTACTGCCATTCTCGTGCACCGCTGATGTCACCTTCTTATGAAACGGAACCTGCCAGCTGCTGAGCATTTTAGAACCGAAAGGCAAGAGATCACCCGAGCGGTTCGGCGAAAAGCCACCGGTAACCAACAGGCCCACCCCGCCGCGGGCACGCTCAGCGAAATATTCAGCCAGTTCACTGAAGTGCCAGGGGCGATCTTCAAGGCCGGTATGCATTGAGCCCATCATGACCCGATTTTTCAGAGTGGTGAATCCAAGATCAAGGGGTTCCAGAATATGCTGGTACTGGCTCATAGTCGTCTCTCATCTAAGTCAGCTCTGCGGCTGAGTTGTCATGGTTATAAGGCTCAGTGTAGCCAGTTCGCCATCATTTAAAATGATCAAAGATGACGATAAAGCTACCCTATAAAACACTTTTTAGCTACACATGAATAACTCTCATTTCTGGCCTTAATGAAGATACTGAACTAGTCTGAATCAGGCAGAATAAGTCTGGAGCACACCCATGTTCTTCTCTCGCAAACCTGTAAAACCCTCGGCAGAAGCATCGAATATCGCTGAAAAGCTCAGCGTGCTCGAATCTATTTACACAACTCAGGCTGTTGCTGAGTTCAGCCCAGAAGGCATGGTACTGTCAGCAAATACGCTCTATCACGACATGTTCGGCTGCGCCGACGGGTCACTGATGAACCGCCCTCACAAAGACCTGTGCCATAAAAAAGACGTCAATAGTCCCGAATACTCTTCCTTCTGGCAAAAGCTGGCGGCTGGCACTCTGGTTAACGGCCAGTTCCGTCGGAAGAAAGCCGATGGTAAAACCATCTGGCTGGATGCCACCTATGCGCCCATCCGGGACGCCGGAGGCGAGGTAATAAAAGTGGTGAAAATTGCTCACGACGTTACATCATTGATGGAGGAGAACAACCGCTTTACAGATGCATTTAAAGCGGTAGAGCGGTCAATGGCGGTCATTGAATTCAACTGCGATGGTGTTATTCAGCGAGCCAATGATAATTTTCTTGCCGCTACAGGCTATTCTGACAGTGAGATCGTCGGCAAACACCACAGAATATTTGTCCCCGAAGAAGACGCTTCCACCCCTGAATAGGAACAGTTCTGGAAGAATCTGGCGGAAGGGAAATTCTTCAGCGACCGCTTCCGCCGTGTGCGCAAAGATGGGACCGACCTCTGGCTCGAAGCATCCTACACCCCTCTTATCTCTTCCGAAGGTGATGTATATGGTGTCGTTAAATTCGCCACCGACATCACAGATAATGTTCAGAGGGCGCTGACAGAAAAAGAACGTGCAGCAAGTGCCTATCACATCACCACAGCCACTGAGCAATCCGCGTCGACTGGCACCGATATTATTCAGCAGGCATCCGATGAGATGACCAAGGTTTCAGCAGCGGTGTCGGAGGCTGCAAGTGTAATTTCTGAGCTGGGTGCTCAATCAGACATGATTACGTCTATCGTAAACACCATCCGGGGGATCGCCGACCAGACAAATCTACTGGCTTTGAACGCAGCCATTGAGGCGGCACGTGCCGGAGATCAGGGGCGCGGGTTCGCTGTTGTGGCTGATGAAGTCAGACAGCTCGCCGCCCGAACCAGCAGCTCAACCGAAGAGATTTCACAGATGATCAATAAAATGCAGTCCGGTACGTCTCTTGCGATACAGAGCATGGAGTCCTGTCAGCATCAGGCAGGAGAAGGGGTTGCTCTTGCGACCCGCGCTGGGGAGGTAATTCTCGAAATACGTCAGGGAGCACGTGAGGCTGTCAATGCGGTAAGCATTTTCAGTGACAGCCTGCACTGATCCGGAAAAGCCGGGCCTGAATCAATCGTCGCTGATCTGAATATCCGGTATCTTCTGATCAGTCTCTGACGTCGCCAGAGTCACGGCAAGGCGACGTGCCGCGTGGCGGTACATCATAGACACTTCGGAGCAATCATCCGCAGCAACCACGGGTAAGCCCGCATCGCTCTGCTTACGGATATAGGTCGACAGCGGTAAGGAACCCAGCACTTTAGTCTGGTAAGTTTCCGCCAGACGTTCTGCCCCGTCCTGCCCGAAGATATGTTCCGCATGGCCACACTGAGAACAGATATGCATACTCATGTTCTCAATCATACCCAGCACCGGAATATTCACTTTGTTGAACATCTCAACGCCTTTGCGCGCATCGGCCAGCGCAATATCCTGAGGTGTGGTCACAATAACAGCACCACTGACCGGAAACTTCTGGCTCAGGGTTAATTGAATGTCACCGGTGCCCGGTGGCATGTCGATCAGGAGATAATCAAGCTCGCCCCACTGAGTCTGCGTCAGGATCTGCATCAGAGCTCCCGACACCATAGGACCTCGCCACACCATCGGGGTGCTTTCAGTCACCAGATACGCCATCGACATAGACTTGATGCCGTGCGCCTCAACAGGAACGAACCACTTGTTATCGATGGTTTCCGGGCGAGTGCCCTCTTCAATGCCTAACATTATGCCTTGGCTCGGCCCATAGATATCGGCATCCAACAGGCCCACTTTGGCGCCATCTTTGGCAAGTGCTAATGCCAGGTTCACGCTGGTTGTCGACTTCCCGACACCGCCTTTGCCTGAGGCGATAGCAACAATATTCTTGACCCCGGCGATCGCTTCCAATGCCGACTGGCTCTTATGCTCTTCGACTTCCCAGGTAATATTGACGCGCGCGCTCTGACAACCGTCGATATTCTCAAGAGATGTCTGAAGAACCTGAGCAATACCACCTTTCAGGTACTCAGAGGGATAGTTCAGATGAATGTCGACTTCGATAGCCGGACCGTCAATGCGAATATCGCGGACGCAGCCAGCAGAAATCAGATCAGTCTCGAGATAAGGATCATGGTATCCGCTCAATGCGGCTTCAATCTGGGGTTGTGTTAATCCAGCCAACGGGTAGACCTCTGAAGGAAACAAGATGGCCGGATTGTACGCCGCTAAAAACAATAAGTCAGGCGTGCTCTGGAATACGAGGTACTGCCTGCAGAAGGTGCTGAGTGTACTCATGTACCGGCGCAGTCATGACCTGACGGGTCTCTCCCTGTTCCACCAGCTGTCCGTTCCGCATAACTGCAACACGGTGTGCCAGATGTGGAATAATCGACAGGTCATGGGTGATGAACAGATACGATAGCCCCATCTCTTCCTGAAGCTCCTGTAGCAACTGCAAAACCTGGCCACGAATAGACACATCAAGCGCACTGGTCGGTTCGTCACAGATAATTAATTCAGGCTCAACTGCAATTGCCCGGGCGATTGCAATCCTCTGCCGTTGTCCGCCAGAAAACTCGTGCGGATACCGGTTAAGGTGCCCGGCCTCAAGGCCTACACGCTCAAGAAGCTCACGAATCCGAGTCTCTCTGGATTCGTCAGTACCACCGAGACCAAGGCCCAGCATTCCCTCCTCGATGATTTCTCTGACCGTCATACGCGGATTCATTGAAGAGAACGGGTCCTGAAAAATCACCTGAATCCGCTTTCGATAAGAAGCGAACCTGCGTTGATTCAATTGACCGATCTCGTCACCGTCGAAGTGTATAGTGCCACCAGCGGTATCTTCGAGTCGAAGAATTGCCCGCCCTACCGTGCTTTTACCAGAACCAGACTCTCCGACCAGGGCCAGCGTTTCACCCCGGCCGATAGTAAAACTGACACCGTTGACAGCTTTCGTGTATCCAACGACACGCTGAAGCACGCCGCGCCGTTCAGGAAACCAGACTTTAACGTCCTTAACATCCAGCAGTGGCGAGTGAGTTTCATAATCGAGGTAGTCGTCAGGTTGCGGTAACGCATGAATTAACTGACGGCTGTATTCATGGCTAGGGTTCACGAAAAACTGTGAGCGGTCAGCTTGTTCCAGAATTGTACCGTGACGCATTACCGCTATTCTGTCCGCCATTTCTGCAACGACGCCCATATCATGGGTAATCAGCAGAACAGCGAGTTCGCGGCTACGACGAAGTTCATTAAGAAGCTCAAGAATCTGCTTCTGAATCGTCACATCCAGTGCTGTTGTTGGTTCATCCGCGATCAAGAGTTCCGGTTCGCACGCTAATGCCATTGCAATCATCACGCGTTGTTTCTGCCCACCTGAAAGCTGATGCGGATACCAGTTAAGGCGCTCTTCAGGGTTCGGAATCCCGACTTCTTTCAGTAGTTCAATAATTGCGGTATCCGGAGCATCGCCCCTGTGCAGAGTCAGTACCTCACCGATCTGTTTACCAATGGTCTGTACTGGGTTGAGGGAGCTCTGTGGCTCCTGGAACACCATGGCAACCCTGCGTCCACGAACCGCGTTCATCTGAGTTTCGCTCAAAGCAAAGAGCGAATCGGTACCAAGCTGAACATCACCGCCCCTGATGCTCAAACCTTCACCGAGTAGGCGCATGATAGCCAGGCTGGTCAGAGATTTCCCTGAACCACTTTCACCGACAAGAGCGAAAACTTCGCCAGCATTAATTTCAAAACTGACGTCATCAACAAGACAACTGCCGCCCGCACCAATAACCAGATTATTTACCTGTAGTAATGGCTTCATTTGTTATCTCCACTACCGGACATGCGGGGGTCAAAGGCATCGCGAACACGATCGGAGAACAGGTTTGCTGCCAGCACCAGTACAAACATCAGGATAAAGGCGGCTATAACAGACCACCAGACAACCGGCTCCCGAGCCAGCTCAGCTCTGGCTTCATTGATCATATTGCCCCAGCTCTTCATCGAAGGATCAACACCCACGCCGATATAACTCAGAACCGCTTCAGCAAGCACGAAACCGCTGAAATCCAGTACCAGTGCAATCAGAATCAGGTGCGTCGTGTTGGGTAGGATATGACGCATAATTACGCGCCAGCGACTGACGCCAAAGGCGTGCGCGGCCTGTACATATTCCAGCTGGCTAAGTTTAAGTGTCTCTGCGCGCAGCAGCCGACACAAACCAGTCCAACTGGTCATACCGAGAATGAAACACAAAGCGACAAATTTAAAATCGGCACGGTCGCTCAAAAGTTTGAATTGCTCAGGGTGTGTTTCTATATAGACGTCGATCAGAAGCACAGAAGCAGCAATCAGAAGAATGCCCGGAATTGAGTTGAGCGTCGTGTAGATATACTGAACAACGTCATCGACCCAGCCCCGGAAATACCCTGCTGAAATCCCCAACAATACTGCCAGCGGCAAAGTAACCAGGGTTGCCAGCGTGCCAATCAGGACGCCAGTTCTGACAGCTTTCACCGCACCATAGAGAACGTCCTGACCTACCTTATCGGTACCGAGGACGTGGTAAAACTGACTCATATACAGAGCCCAGCTCGATACCACAACAATGGCAGAGAAAGTAAAATAAATCACCGGCCACGGAAGTCGCGAACCACGCTTTTTCATGAGGGAATGGTGCAGAAATATAAGGATCAACACTGGGACCAGTGTCCAGCCAATCACCGTCATACTTTTTACGACGATGTCAGCCCCATGCTGGGCATCATCGTCCAGGTGACTTCCTCCATGCTCAAGGCGTGGGTAGTCACGAGTAACACCGCCTTCCGGTAATTCCATGCTTTCTTTAGCGAAAGAGTGAATCGCAAATGGGGCGGAATATGTTTTTTCGTCTCGCCCCAACATAGGTGCCAGCGCAAGGTCCAGCAAACTCGTGACTTCAGGTGCATAGTGGACCTCGCCAGAATCTCCGGCCTGATCCAGTTTCTTCTGAAAATGAACCGAGTCCGTTAATGCAATCAGGACGTAAAACAGAATCACCAGAAATGACGCGGAACCGATACGTGATTCAAAGACCTGAGACCAGCGTTTACAGGCCAGAGGGTTGCGGACCACAGTAACGATAAAAGCGCACAGTGAAGCCACTAAAAGGAAAATTAAAATATCACTCCAGAGGAGGTGGAGGCGTACGTCAAATACTTCCATCAGGACAACCTCACCCGTGGATCAACCAGTGTGTACGAAATATCAGTCAGCAGAAGTCCGATGATGTAAAGAACAGAGCCAAGAAATACCATGCTGCGCACGATGGCAAAATCCTGAGCCTGGATCGCATCCAGGGTGTAACTGCCCAGCCCCGGAATGCCGAAGAAAGACTCCACCAGCAAGCTACCCATGAAAAGTGAAGGAATGACCACGACCACACTGGTCAGAATCGGGATCATACCGTTTGGCAGAATATGCCGGAAAAGCACAGTCAACTCGGCCACACCCTTAGCGCGCGCAGTACGCACATAATCTTTATTCGCCTCTTCCAGAAACAAAGTACGATACAGCCGCGTGCCACCGCCAATACCCGAAATCACACCGATAATCACGGGTAATAACAGAAAGCGCCAGGCATCTGCACCGCCGAGATAACCGGAAATAGGCACCAGACTCCACTCTTTAGCGAAGAAAAACTGACCCGCAATCACATAGAACACACCGGAGACAGACATCAGCCCAACGCAGAGGATCATGGCTGACGTGTCGAAGATGCTGGCCCGGAACATCACAACAAACAACGCAAATGCAATGTTGACGGAAATACCGATGATAAATGTTGGCAGAGCAACGGCGAGGCTTGGCCACATTCGTTGCTCAATATCCGCTGCGATATTTCGTCCGGCATCCGATTTACCGAAATCCAGAGCAAAGAGACTGAGGGACTTTTCGAAGAAGATGGTTTCAGTGAATGCCCCTGCTCCTTCTGCGTCGCCGTTAATCAGCAGAGGTTTGTCATAGCCGCGCTGCGCTTTCCACTCCTGCACAGCTTCTTCGGTGACATGCTTATCACCCAGCTGTACGCGCGCCATCTGCTCCGGTGTATTCACAACAAAAAACAGAGCAAAAGTAAGAAGATTTACACCGATAAGAATAGGAATGGCATAAATCAGTCGACGGATAATGTAGGCCAGCATTACTTATCTCCCCCTGCTGGACGAATACGATGATTCAGCCTGCGTCGATAGGCCAGATAACCTGGCAGTGCAGTGACTAGAATAATTATCACGACCATGAATAATGGCCATAAAACCGGGCTGTTCCACTCTGCCTGCATGCGGGCACGCTGTTCCGGATCAATACGCAGATACTTGAGGACAGACTTACTGATGCCATGGGGTTTGCTGTTATACACCCAGGCATTATTGAGTACGTAGCTGTGTGGATGAAACGACGAGGCCCAGGGCATTTCATGGTGCAGAATATCGATCATCTCGCGGATAATTTCCATACGCTCGGGGCTGTTTTCCATCAGTTTCATTTCTTCAAACAGCGCATTGTATCGGGCGTTATCGAAGTTGCTCGAGTTAACACCAGCACCTTGAGTAACGACCTGCCCGTTCGGGCCGTATAAGAGAAAGAGGAAATTCTCAGCATCAGGGTAGTCCGCTAGCCAGCCCCACTGGAACATCTGAGCATTACCCGCTTTCATTTTGTCCTTAAAGCGGTTGTAGTCAGTACCGCGGATATTGAGCTGAATTCCGATTTTCCTGAACTGCTTAATCAACCAGCTTTGAGCCGCGCTCCCGCCTGAGCCAACGGTGTCGAGATTCAGTACCAGAGGCTCCCCCGTTTCGGCATTGCGACCATCCGGGTACCCTGCTTTCGCCATCAGTTCACGGGCGACATCTGTATTTTTTCTGACGGCTGCGCCATCAATCCAGTCAAATACAGACTCGTTCATGCCCTCCTGTCCTTCCTGATATCCAAAAATACCGGGAGGAATCGGACTCATCGCCGTTTCTCCGCGTCCATTATAGAAAATGGATATGTACTCTTCCTGATCGTAAATAATCGCGATGGCCTGTCGCAAAAGACGCTTCTTCTCACGCTCTTCCGCCGTTCCTGTATCACCGATCACATCGTCGAGCATGTTAAAACCGAAATAATAGGTTCCCGGAGTGACCGCCACATCAAGGCTAATTCCGCGCTCGCGCATTTCATCCGACAGACCTATCCCCTCTGAGCCGACGCTGATCGCCTGATCAAAGCTGTCGCTGGCGATACCCGAGCGATCGTAATAGCCCTGCAGAAACTTACTCCATAGCGGGATCGACTCTTTTTCAAGGCGATACACCACTTTGTCGATGAATGGGATTTTCTGCCCTGCATCATCAAGTAACCCTGCGGTACGATCTGAAATCTCACCCTCTGCTGGGTAAAAATCATCACGATAATTCGGATTCTTTTCCAGAATGATGGCCTCATTCGGATCATTCTGAGTCATCATGTACGGGCCCGTACCGATCGGATACCAATCAAGCGTTATATTTTTATCGGCCATTCCCGGCATGCTGTAGAAGCGGTCTGCTTCGAACGGTATCGGTGCAAAGAAGTGGAACGCCAGCCAATAGCTGAATTGTGGGTACTTACCTTTGAGTCGTATCCGGAAGCGATAGCGGTCGATGACCTCAACCCCGCTGAAGTCGAGCGTACGGAGATCAAGCCACTCACCTTCCTGCTGCGCCTCACGTTCTGCCTTAGCAACTTCAGCAAATTCGTTCATGCCCAGTATGTACTCTGACATCAAGCCCCGAATCGGTGACAGCAAGGTCGGATCAGCCAGTCGTTTCAATTGGTAAGCGTAATCTTCAGCCACAAGCTCACGGGTACCGGTTTCGCTGAAATCATTCAAGGAGCTGTAGGGCTCCGCATCATCCAACGACTCAAACGCATAGACAGGTGCCCCTGAGGTATCCAGGGCAAGCGCTGGGTGTGGTTGATAATAGATGCCCGGCGTTAACTCGAAGAGATAATCACTGTAGGCAAGATCCGGTGAGTCTGAAGCCACTTCATTACCTTCAGCGTCGAGATAAACGATCTCTGGCATACTCAACAGCGTATTGGGCTCCAGCTCAAAAGGTCGTTTCAGATAGTGATACTGAAGTGGTGGATCATAAATCTGATCAATAAACCGACCTTCATCAGAACTGTAGGAGATCACAGGATCCAGATGCTTGGGTGGCCCGGAGAAATTCGAGTACAGGATGTTTTTTCCTGCTTCATCCTCCGGGTGTGGGTTGTTCCACGCGCCCTCACTGCAACCGCTGATGAGAAACGTAAACGCCACTGCCAATGCAGCGACGACGAGCGATCCCTGTGTATTCATTTATCTCCCGTACTGGTCGGATGCAGACCAGACTGCAAACTGAGCTTAACCGGTTCAATGATTTTTATCGTAATTCCATCGAGTCTGCCAGCTTTTAGCGATCAGGCAAACTCCTGTAACGACTCTCTGGTTGCTTTCCTGTTGCTTCCTGGTTGTTCACGGGCTTCCCGGCGTTACAGCTAAGAGTGGTAACAGGAACGCATCTTATTCCAAATAGCTATTACTACTAGTGACTTATGTTCTTGTACGACATAACGCTATTTTGGGATAATGCGCGCCCGAATTCTCCAGACCCCGCGGAAACACACACTTTCTATAGGGTTTTAACGATAGCAGAGGAAAGATGACAGAGTACCTCCTGATACTGGTCAGTACTATCCTGGTGAACAACTTCGTGCTTGTTCAGTTTCTGGGACTGTGCCCTTTTATGGGGGTTTCCAACAAACTGGAAACCGCCATTGGCATGGGCGCGGCCACCACCTTCGTACTGACACTCGCCTCCGTCTGTAGCTATCTGGTGTACAACTACCTTCTGGTACCGCTCGACCTGACATACCTGAAGACCATCAGCTTTATTATGGTTATCGCCGTGGTGGTTGGCTTTACAGAACTCGCCATCCGCAAAACCAGCCCGCTGCTCTATCGTGTTCTGGGTATTTTTCTTCCGCTCATTACGACCAACTGCGCGGTCCTGGGTGTTGCCCTGCTCAACATCAAGCGAGACAACACCTTCGTAGAATCCATCCTGTATGGCTTCGGTGCCGCCGTTGGGTTTTCACTGGTCATGGTTCTGTTCGCTGCCATGCGTGAACGCATTGCTGTTGCTGATGTGCCTGTCGCCTTTCAGGGCTCAGCCATCGCTATGATTACTGCGGGTCTTATGTCTCTGGCGTTTCTGGGCTTCACCGGCCTGGTCAGCATCTGAGGTATTGGCATGAGTACTATCATTATCGCTATTGTCGTTCTGGCCAGCCTCGCAGCACTCTTCGGCGCCCTGCTCGGCTTTGCTTCA
>NZ_DDKU01000172.1:0-2312 GCF_002339775.1 Thalassolituus sp. UBA2590 | reverse complement strand
GCGCCCTGCTCGGCTTTGCTTCAGTCCGTTTCCGGGTTGAGGGAAACCCTGTCGTCGATCAGGTGAACGACCTGCTACCGCAGACTCAGTGCGGGCAATGTGGTTTCCCCGGCTGTAAACCCTACGCCGAGGCAATTGCAGATGGGGAAAAGATCAACAAATGCCCGCCTGGTGGTGAAAGCACGATTCAGGCACTGGCTGACTTACTGGGCGTAGAGCCTGAACCACTGGATGCCGAGCACGGCGCTGAAAAAGACGTTCCCATGGTCGCCTACATCCGCGAAGACGAATGTATCGGCTGTACTAAGTGCATTCAGGCATGTCCTGTCGATGCCATTCTGGGGGCGGCGAAACAAATGCATACAGTTATCGTCGATGAATGCACAGGTTGCGACCTTTGCGTGGAGCCTTGCCCGGTGGATTGTATTGATATGGTGCCTCAGTCAACCGATACCAGCAGCTGGTACTGGCAAGCACCTACCACGGGAGTTGAGCTGATTGCGACAGACCGTCGTTCGCTGAAGACGGAGGCACACGCATGACCCACCTGATTCAACTCCATGAGTTTGATGGCGGCATTCATCCTCCTGAGAACAAGCGACAGTCGAATAGCCGACCAATCCGCAAAGCGAGTTTGCCTTCAGAGCTGGTTCTGCCCCTACATCAACACATAGGTGCGCCTGCAAACCCGGTCGTTGCTGTCGGTGATACCGTTTTAAAAGGTCAGGTTATCGCCGAACCAGAAGGCTTTGTCTCAGCTCCTCTGCATGCACCGACGTCAGGAAAAATAAGCGCCATTGAAGCACGTCAGGTACCTCACGCTTCGGGTCTCAGTGAGACATGTATCGTGATTGAGCCCGACGGAGAAGACACCTGGGTCGAGCATCAGGGGTTATGTGACGCTCTGGGACTTGATCACTGCGACGACATCCCGGTCGACAAGTTACTGGAACGTATTCGTGACTGCGGCATTGCGGGCATGGGCGGCGCGGGCTTCCCGACCGCCGTTAAACTGAATACTGGCAAGCACAAGATCGACACTCTGATTCTCAACGGTGCTGAGTGCGAACCTTACATCACCGCCGACGATATGCTGATGCGCGAACACGCCAGCGAAGTCATTCGCGGTGCCCAGATACTGCTGCAGATACTCGGTGCAGAGCGCTGCCTTATTGGCGTTGAAGACAATAAACCCGAAGCCATTGCAGCGCTTGACGATGCGCTCGTTCAGCACAATGAAGAACACCACATTGACGTTGTCACCATTCCGACGAAATATCCATCGGGTGGTGAAAAGCAGCTTATTCAGATTCTGACGGGCAAAGAGGTTCCTTCCGGTGGTATTCCTGCGAGCCTTGGTATCGTCTGCCAGAACGTTGGCACTGCGGCCGCCATTGCCGATGCCGTAGATTTCGGTCGGCCACTGATCAGCCGGATTACCACAGTCACCGGAGATGCGGTTCGGGATAAGGGCAACTGGGAAGTTCTTCTGGGTACGCCCGTCAGTCACCTGTTATCACTCAGCGGCTATCGTCCGGCAAAGCGTGAACGTGTTGTCATGGGCGGCCCGATGATGGGCTTTGCCCTCCCGACCACTGAGTTGCCAGTTGTGAAAACAACCAACTGCCTGCTTGCCCCAACAGAAAAAGAGTTACCGACTAACAACCCAGCGATGGCTTGTATCCGTTGCGGTTTGTGTGCCGATGCCTGCCCGGCAGACCTTCTGCCGCAGCAGCTTTACTGGTTCAGTAAAGCCCAGGAGTTTGATAAAGCAGAGCAGCACAACCTGTTTGACTGCATTGAATGTGGTGCATGCTCCTACGTCTGCCCGAGTGAAATCCCGTTGGTTCAGTACTACCGGTTCTCAAAAGGCGCTATCCGGGAAGAGCGTGCGGCTGCCGAAAAAGCCGAGCAGGCTCGCATCCGTTACGAAGCCCGGATTGAACGCCAGGAGCGGGAGAAAGCCGAAAAAGAAGCTAAGCGTAAGGCCCGCGCCGAAGCAGCTGCTAAAGCACAGTCGGTTAAGAAAGAAGCGCCTGCCGCTAAAGCTTCTCCTGTAGCGGAACCGGCAGCGAATGCGGACCTCGAGAAGCTCCAGAAGCAGTTAGCAGCCGCTCAGGCCGCCGTCGCGAAAACCAAAGAAAAGCTGGAAGCTGCACGGGAAGACCCGGAGAAAGCCGATAAGATACCGGCCTTTGAGTCTGCGCTTGCTAAGACCCAGGACAAGATCAAAACACTGGCAAAAGATATTGCAGCTGCGAAGAAAGCCGCTAAGTCAGCGCCAGCAGCTCCGGGGCCAGACAAGGGCGACC
>NZ_DDKU01000165.1:25173-25558 GCF_002339775.1 Thalassolituus sp. UBA2590 | reverse complement strand
AATCAGCGTCGACCAAAAGCTAAGCTGAAGACTAAAGGTCGCAGCAGTAATCGTAATGCGAATAACGAGCATGCGTTTACTAAACCGACTGCGCCAGTGGTTCGCGAAGTTGAGCTGCCTGAAACCATTACGGTTGGTGACCTGGCATCCAAGATGTCTGTGAAAGCCGGTGAAGTGATCAAAGAGCTGATGAAAATGGGTGTTATGGCAACCATTAACCAGCCTCTGGATCAGGACACTGCGACTCTGGTCGTTGAAGAAATGGGTCACAAAGTATCTAAGCTGATTGCAGACAACCAGCTTGAGCAGGATGTCGCGGAAGCCGTTAACTACGACGGTGATCAGACGACCCGTGCACCGGTTGTTACCGTGATGGGTCACGTTG
>NZ_DDKU01000165.1:0-24851 GCF_002339775.1 Thalassolituus sp. UBA2590 | reverse complement strand
TACTGTAATGGGTCACGTTGACCACGGTAAAACGTCACTGCTGGATTACATCCGTAGCTCACGCGTAGCGTCAGGCGAAGCGGGTGGTATTACTCAGCACATTGGTGCGTATCACGTTGAAACTGACCATGGCATGGTCTCTTTCCTGGATACACCGGGACACGCGGCGTTTACCTCGATGCGTGCACGTGGTGCTCAGGCAACAGACGTCGTAATTCTGGTGGTTGCAGCCGATGATGGCGTGATGCCGCAGACCGAAGAAGCCGTTCAGCACGCTAAGTCAGCGGGTGTACCTCTGGTTGTTGCTGTTAATAAGATGGATAAAGAAGGTGTTGATCCGGATCGTGTTAAAAACGAACTGTCAGCACGCGATGTTATTCCGGAAGACTGGGGCGGTGACGTTCCGTTTATCCCTGTCTCTGCAAAAACGGGTATGGGCATCGAGACACTCCTCGAAGCGGTACTTCTACAAGCTGAACTGCTTGAGCTGAAAGCGCACTTCGATGGCCCGGGTCAGGGTGTAGTGGTTGAGTCACGTCTGGATAAAGGTCGTGGTCCGGTTGCAACTCTGCTCGTTCAGAACGGTACTCTGAAGAAGGGCGACGTTGTTCTGGCTGGTACCTGTTACGGTCGCGCTCGTGCGCTGCTGGATGAAAACGGTAAGCAGACTGACTCTGCAGGTCCGTCTATTCCAGTAGAGATCCTCGGCTTGAATGGCACCCCGGATGCTGGTGACAACTTCATGGTTGTCGAGAACGAGAAGAAAGCGCGTGAAGTTGCTGAGTTCCGTGAAACCAAGCTGAAAGAACAGCTTCAGCAGCGTCAGCAGGCCGCGAAACTGGATGCACTGTTTGCCGGTATGGCAGAGGGTGAAGTCGCTGCTCTGAACGTGGTTGTTAAGACTGATGTACGTGGTTCGCTCGAAGCTATCGTGTCTTCACTGCAGAAACTCGCAACTGACGAAGTGAAAGTAAACGTTGTTGCCTCAGGTGTTGGTGGTATCACCGAAACTGACGCAACACTGGCCGTCGCTGCTGGTGCGGTACTCTTTGGCTTCAACGTCCGTGCCGATAACGCAGCGAAGAAAGTTGTCGAGAACAACGATGTGGATATGCGCTACTACAGCGTTATTTACGATCTGATTGATGACGTGAAACAGGCAATGGCTGGTCTGCTGGCGCCTGAGCTGCGTGAAGAGATCGTCGGTATTGCTGAAGTACGTGACGTATTCAAGTCGCCTAAGTTTGGTCAAATTGCTGGCTGTATGGTGACCGAAGGTACGATTTACCGCAACAAGAAGATCCGCGTACTGCGTGAAAACGTGGTGATCTATGAAGGTGAACTTGAATCCCTGCGTCGCTTCAAAGACGACGTTCAGGAAGTTCGCCAGAGCACAGAGTGCGGTATCGGTGTGAAGAACTATCAGGACGTTCGCCCAGGCGATCAGATTGAAGTCTTCGATGTGAAAGAGGTTGCACGTACTCTGTAATTACGAGTGTGTGAACCATAGACCAGAGCCCGGCCATGCCGGGCTTTGGTGTCTCTGGGCGATGCCCGGAACCCGCATTTACCAGGCCGGAAAGCTGGCCTCAGAGAGATAAAAATGCCTAAAGATTTCAGCCGTACTTCCCGTCTTGGGGAGCAGATCCAGCGCGAAGTTGCGCAGATGATCCAGTTTGAAATGAAAAATCCGAAGCTGGGTATGGTGACCCTGAATTCGGTCAAGGTCGCGAAAGACCTCGGTTATGCCGACATCTACTTCACCGTGATGGGTGCAAAGGGCGAAACCGACGCCGAGATTCGTGCCAACACCAGCAAGATTCTGAACGAAGCCGCAGGCTACCTGCGTTCTCAGCTGGCCAGAATTCTGACCACACGTGTTACGCCACAGCTGCGTTTCCATTACGACGAGACGCTAGAACGTGGTCATCACCTGACGGGCCTGATTAAACAGGCACGTGCAGCAGATGACGCGCGTCATCCAGGCGATGCTGCGAATGACGGGGACGACCGTCAGGACTGATATGGCGCGTAGAAAGAAGGGCCGGGATATTTCCGGCATCCTGGTGGTGAATAAACCGCTTGGGCTCAGTTCCAATCAGGTTCTGCAACGCGTAAAGCGCCTGTATAACGCCAACAAAGCAGGGCACACGGGGGCGCTGGACCCTGAGGCCACCGGTGTCCTACCCATCTGCTTAGGTGAAGCCACCAAGTTCTCACAGTTACTGCTCGATTCAGATAAAGGCTACGACACTCGCGGAGTGCTGGGGCAGGTGCGCAGTACCGGGGATAAAGAAGGCGAGATTCTGCAGGAGCGTCCGGTCCCCGAGCTGAATACTGAAACAATCGAAACTGTGCTCAGCCGGTTTCGTGGTGACGTCGAACAGGTGCCGCCGATGTTTTCCGCGCTCAAGATGGATGGTAAGCCGCTCTATGAGCTGGCACGTCAGGGGATGTCGCAGGAAGAAATGCGCGCTGTCGCTGAAAAGAAGCGTCGCGTTATCCGTATCCACGAATTGACCCTCAGCAGCTACACTCCGGATTCACTTAGCTTGAGTGTGCGTTGTTCCAAGGGCACCTATATCCGCACTTTAGTGGAAGATATCGGCGAAGCTCTGGGTTGTGGTGCCTTCGTTCAGGACCTTCACCGCACGCATTCCGGGCCATACGACGAAGCCATGTCTCATACGCTTGAAGAGCTGGAGCAGATCGTTGAGCAGGGTGGCGAAGACAAAGGTGCCCTGGACGCACTGTTAATGCCTCCTGAAACCGCCTTGCCAGAGACCTGGCCGGAAGTGTCACTAACCCTCGCCGAAGCCGCACGGTTACTGCAAGGACAGGCGATTAAGACTGGCTTAACGGATAACCCTTCTGTACAATTATGGGCCGTTGAATCTGGGGTTCGTATTCTGCTTGGCATTGGCCGGGTTGAGAACGGCGCCATCCGGTCACAGAGACTGATGCAGGTGAGCCTGCCAGATCTGGCCTGAAAAGATTTAACCGTCACATAAGTGACACCGCATACCACTGTAAATGTGCACGGTGGTGATGTGATTTTTTGCACATTAGACGGAGTAAAGAACATGGCACTGTCTGCTGAAAAGAAAGCCGAAATCGTAAAAGAATTCCAGACCGCTGAAGGCGACACTGGTTCTCCTGAAGTTCAGGTTGCACTGCTGACTTACAACATTAATGGTCTGCAGGGTCACTTCAAATCGAACAAGAAGGATCACCATTCACGTCGCGGCCTGATTCGCATGGTTAACCAGCGTCGTAAGCTGCTGGACTACCTGAAAGGCAAAGATGCAAACCGCTACCTTGAGCTGATCAAGAAGCTGGGTCTGCGTCGCTAAGACAGCAAGATAAGGGTCGCCAAGTGCGGCTCTTATTTTTTGTGCTTCTCTGACTCTGTAAATTAAGACCATCCTGCGCAAGCTGTGGTGCCAACCCCGTGTATCAAGTAATCCACGGTGGTGCTTCTAACCATTTATCTTCTTTCGGGTCGTATCGATAGAAGGTCAATGCTTAGAAGCACCGGCAGTGACGTAGGGAATTTACTGTATACATTTAAGGAAAGACTGAATGAGCAATATCCCTGTTGCTAAGACAAAAACCTTCGAATTCGGCGGCCAGACCGTCACTCTCGAAACTGGTCGTATCGCCCGTCAGGCAGATGGTGCCGTTCTCGCGACTATCGGTAAAACTCAGGTTCTGGCGACTGTTGTAGCCGCCAAAACTACTAAGCCGGGCCAGGATTTCTTCCCGCTGTCTGTTCACTATCAGGAAAAAATGTACGCTGCTGGCCGTATCCCTGGTGGCTACCTGAAGCGTGAAGGTCGTCCTTCTGAGAAAGAAACTCTGACTTCTCGTCTGATCGACCGTCCTATCCGTCCTCTGTTCCCGGAAGGCTTCCTGAACGAAGTTCAGGTAATTCCTACTGTAATGGCCTCTGAAAAGGGTGTTGATCCGGATATCTGTGCAATGATCGCTGTATCTGCGGCGCTGGCAGTGTCTGGTGTACCTTTCAACGGTCCTATCGGTGCAGCCCGCGTTGGTTTCACTGACGAAGACGGTTACATGCTGAATCCAACTGATGCGCAGCTCGAAGAATCTCTGCTGGACATGGTTGTGGCGGGTACTAAAGACGCCGTTCTGATGGTTGAATCAGAAGCAGACGAGCTGACCGAAGATGAAATGCTGGGTGCGGTACTGTTCGCACACTCATCTTTCCAGAGCGCGATCACTGCGATCAGCGAGTGGACTGCTGAGCTGGGTGTTGAGCGTTGGGACTGGACTGCGGAAGCCCGTAACGAAGCGCTGTACAACGCTGTTAAAGAAGAAGCTGCGGCTGGCATTGGTGAGGCTTACACCATCTCAGACAAGATGGCTCGTTACGCTAAGCTGGACGAAGTTAAAAAGGCAGCCGTTGAAAAACTGGCAGCGGCTGAAGGCGAAGAAGGCTTCACCGCTGACGAGATCGCCGAGATGGTTGGCGAACTGAAGTACGAAGTGGTTCGTAACCGCGTTATCGAAGGCCAGCCACGTATCGACGGTCGTGACAACGACACCGTACGTCCGCTGACCATCGAAACTGGCGTTCTGAAGACGACTCACGGTTCTGCGATCTTCACCCGTGGTGAAACTCAGGCGATTGTTGCGACTACACTGGGTTCTGCCCGTGACGCACAGATGATCGACTTCCTGCACGGTCTGACAACCGATCCGTTCCTGTTCCACTATAACTTCCCTCCATTCTCTGTGGGTGAAGCGGGTCGTATGGGTTCTCCAGGTCGTCGTGAGATTGGTCACGGTCGTCTGGCCCGCCGCGGTGTTCAGGCAATGATGCCGACTCAGGACGAATTCCCATACACCATCCGTGTTGTATCTGAGATCACTGAATCTAACGGTTCGTCTTCTATGGCGTCTGTGTGTGGCGCATCTCTGGCGCTGATGGATGCAGGTGTGCCGATCAAAGCCCCTGTTGCCGGTATCGCTATGGGTCTGGTTAAAGAAGGCGAGCAGTTCGCTGTACTGACCGACATTCTGGGTGATGAAGACCATCTCGGCGACATGGACTTCAAAGTTGCTGGTACTGACGAAGGTATCACTGCGCTGCAGATGGATATCAAGATCGAGGGTATCACTGAGCAGATCATGGAAATCGCTCTGGAAAAAGCCAAGGCTGCACGTCTGAGCATCCTGAACGACATGAACAAAGTGATCGCAGAGCCTCGTAAAGAGCTGTCTGAGAACGCTCCGACCATGTCTACTATGAAGATCGCCTCTGACAAGATCCGCGACGTGATTGGTAAGGGTGGCGCGACTATCCGTGACATCACCGAGAAGACTGGTGCTTCTGTTGATATCAACGACGACGGCGAGATCAAGATCTTCGCGACTGACAAAGCCAGCGCAGATGCAGCGGTTAACATGATTGAAGGCATCACTGCGGATATCGAAGTTGGCGTTACCTACGAAGGTAAAGTCAGCAAGATCGTTGATTTCGGTGCGTTCATCACCGTACTGCCAGGCAAAGATGGCCTGCTGCACATCTCTCAGATCAGTGAAGAGCGTGTTGAAAACGTGTCTGACTACCTGAGTGAAGGCCAGACCGTTAAGGTTCACGTCATGGACGTTGATCCGAAAGGCCGTGTGAAGCTGACCATGAAAGGTGTTGAGCAGTAAGTTCTGCTGAACGTCTGAAAAAAGCCGCTCAATTGAGCGGCTTTTTTTATGCGAAGATTATGTGATTACTGCACTTCATCCTGAGAAGCAGCGAAGTAATTCAGGCTGCCCCGGTTACCCGGAGTGCGGTCGACGACGGTCAGAGTATAAGTGCCGCTGATACCGTTAGTGGTCGTAGCATACTGCCCGGCAGTGCCAGCCACCGAGGTACGGCTCATGGCTGTTTGCGTACCATCCGGCGCTGTCAGCGTTACACTCAGCTCGTTGTGGTTACTGTGATTGATTACAACGTTTACCTGCCCGTTTTCACCACTATTGCCAACATTCAGGGAGACCCTTGAAACCCCTTCGCGGGTGAAGAACCACCAGTAACGACTTGCGTCATTGAGCGTGACATTGGTAGCACCGCCATAGGTGATTGTTTCAATAATGGGGTCTGGATCTACCGGGTCCGTTGGGTCGGTCGGATCCGTCGGATCGGTAGGTTCACCATCGGTCACGGCCAGTAAGGCCGCATAAGCATCTACCAGACCCGTGCCGCAGCCATCACAGTTTCCAATGAAAGGACGAGCCGTATCCTTCAGAACATCTTCAATGGCCTGAGGCGTGAGGGATGGATTGGCTGAGCGAAGCAGGGCAACAACCCCCGCCACCTGAGGCGCTGCCATTGATGTGCCCTGATATTTTGCGTAAGCCGCGCCTGCACGTCCCTGCGATCCACTATCAACAGTACTGAGGATGCCATCACCGTTGCCACCACCAGGTGCTGCGATATCAACAACATTGCCATAGTTAGAGTAGCTCGCCCGGCTACCGTCGACGCCAACGGAGGCGACGGTGATAACATTATTACAGTTCGCAGGAACTGAACCTGACGCGTCGGTGTTTTCATTACCGGCTGCCACGACCACCACGGCTCCTGCCGCAGTGGCTGCATTAATGGCATCCTGCATAAAGCCCGGGCAGCTGCCCGCACCGCCTAGAGACATATTGATAACATCTGCCGGGTTGTTGTTTGTTGGCAAGCCAGCAACAGGCAGGCCAGCCGCCCACTGCACACCATCGGCGATATCAGAGAGTGATCCGCCACAGGTGCCCAGAACGCGTACCGGAACATGTTTAGCCTGAGGCGCTACGCCAGTGATTCCTAGACCATCATCAGCAGAAGCGTTGGCAATACCGGCGACATGAGATCCATGCCATGATGAGTTGCTGGAATAACCACAGGTCCAGAAAGTGGTGTAGTCTCCTTCGTCAATCGCATTGCTATCACGACCATTGCCATCCCGTGCGCTGCTTGAGCTACTGATCATGTCGTAGCCGGGGAGAAGGTTGTCGTTCAGATCGGGGTGAGGGACATAACCTGTGTCTGCGACCGCGATCACTGCACCGGCACCCAGAGTGATATCCCAGGCGTCCTGGGCATTAATACCTGCCGCAGCACTGAATAGTCCTCATTGCTGACTGAGGTACGGGTCGTTCGGTACCAGGTTGGCCTGAACCTGTATATCCGGCTCTACGGCTTCAATCAGGTTGTAGCGCTGCAGCGCTTCGATCAGGCGGGTGTTGTGGTCAGGCAGATTAATTACCCAGCGGCGACGGTCTGCCATGCGGCGTTTAACGGCCATCTCAGGGAACCACTTCTGAAAGCGTTCCCCGGCATCGTCTTGCGCGACTCTGGTGGTTACGACGTATTGCCCAGCCTGTGCAGGGTTAGCCCCCAGTGCCACTAATGCAGCCAGAGCTGCAGGCACATACTTTTTCATTGTCATTATCGTGTCCTGTTTTTCTTCGTTTTAATTCCATTGCTCAACCCAATATTCCACGCTATTCGAATGCGCATGGCAATGGCATGACGTGCCACGGTTAAGGTGTTAGTGTGTACGCGTGGCGTTCTGGTTTATCCGATGCTGAATGCGAACACAGTGCGACAAGCTTTATAATTGCGTTCGTGATTTTTGCGTTAAGGCCAGATGTGCTACTACACTTATATAGCTGTCTATCATGTCTCTTCGATTGTTCGAAGGCACAACAATAACAATCTGGTTCGTACCGGCATGAAAAACTCGTCAAAACCCTGGTTACTTGGTGGCATCCTGTTGCTACCGGGGGCGCTGATTGCGCTCACTATGCAGTTCCTTTCACCTGAGCTGTTGTCCTCAGATCAACATCAGTCTATTCGTGTCCTGTCTGCATTGCCTCCCTCGGCAGCGGGTGAGGCTGACCTGACGGATATTGGTGGAGATATCTGGTCCAGGGCCTTGAAACCTGTAACGTATACAGAGCGGATTCGTACCGATGAAATGACTGGCAGCCTGACCTTGCAGGTGCTCAAGTACAGGTTCCGCCGGAATCAGCAGATCGCTGCACGGATGCAGTTCGCCCCTGAGTCTGGTGAGCCGCCAAGGGGCTCACACATGTCTTTGGCAGTGACAACCCGTCAGGGAAATTACATCGCTGAGGCAACGCCTGAATGGATCACCACGGGTAACGGCACCGTTGGCAGTGCAATGATTACCCCTGAAGCAGGCTGGCCGGATCAGTTGACCCTCGTTCTGACTCTCAAGGCACCAGAACGTTTACCGATTGAGTCCACGGTCGACATTGAACTCTTCAATCCCAAAGTGCTGATCAAGGGCGTCGGTAATATCTCAAGCGAGGGGGACGAGTGGTTGATCCCTATTATGGCTGAGGTATTCGAGCCTGGGGTGGTTGTCGTATCGGCTCGTTTGCTCGATAAGACAGGTAATCTGGTGACTCATATCCATAGTCGGGGGCATTTTGACGAAAGTGGAACTCTTGAAGTCCGGTTGCGCAAAAAGCTTATCGAAGCATCGATGCTGGACGAAGGACTACTGATGACGGATATTTCAGTACGTCATATCGCAGATTCACTTAATGCGGACATGGGCTGGGGAGATTCTGCTCAGGGCAGTTACAGGATTGATCCTGTGTCAGCGCAGTAGTACCGCATCAGATGTACAGGTCGAGCAGTCGGCCTCGATTCTCTTCTACTGACATAGCCGCGACCTCACCATAGGCTGAGGTTGGTCCGGCTGGTTTTTCACGCTGAAGGCTGTTTGCCATGGCCTCAAGATCGGCTTCATCCGGTATTGCCGGGATATATTCTACCTTTCTGCTATTTTCTCGCTCGTCAATAGTCTGCGTGCTTTGTCTGCGCGCAGAAGTCTCCCCCCGTTCATTATCCTGAACGGGAGGAACAAAGACGGGAGGTAGAATCGTATTTGAAACCATAGCTCAGAGTTTAGCTGGTTTTGACGAGCTGGTGCACTGACTTGTCAGTCGGGTATGCGAATAACGCCCTGCATGTAGTGGTAGGTGGTTCCCGTGATCCTGACCCGGCTATCTTTCAGGTCGAGGCTGAGTTGGCCGCCTCGCTGAGATATCTGTCGGGCCTGCAGGCGGTTCTTTCCGAGTTTTTCGGCCCAAAGTGGGGCCAGCGAGCAAAAAGAAGAGCCGGTTACAGGATCTTCGTTAATCCCCTGCCGCGGTGCAAAGAAGCGGCTGACGAAATCAATGCGACCGTGCTGGGCTGGTGCGGTGATGGCCAGAGCAAAGCAATCCAGCTCGGCGAGAGCAGCGAAGTCGGGTGTGCAGTCCTGCACTGCTTTCTCATCCTTCAGAACGGCGATGAGGTCACGGGACTGCAGGAGCTCAATGACTTCCGTGTTGAGTATTTTACTGACCTTGTTCAGTAACCGTTTGCCCGTGACCGCCTCCGGCGCACGCTCTGGAAACTCAAGACAATAGCGGACAGGAGACTTTTTACTCAGCACGGTGACCGATATATCACCCGCCTGGCAGGTCATGGGAAGTTGTTCTCGTGTATCCCCCAGAATCTGATGGATCACATGGGCTGTCGC
The DNA here is from genome assembly GCF_002339775.1 of Thalassolituus sp. UBA2590. Taxonomy (NCBI): domain Bacteria; kingdom Pseudomonadati; phylum Pseudomonadota; class Gammaproteobacteria; order Oceanospirillales; family Oceanospirillaceae; genus Thalassolituus; species Thalassolituus sp. UBA2590. The sequence continues at coordinate 15,282 of NZ_DDKU01000165.1, read as the reverse complement.
CAGCGTTGCGTGCCCACATAAATCGACTTCGCTGGTCGGCGTGAACCAGCGTAAGTGATAGGTGCCGTCTTCCTGTTTAACAAAGAATGTCGTTTCGGAGAGGTTGTTCTCGGCAGCAACTTCCTGCATCTGGCGATCGTCCAGCCAGTCATCAAGCGGAACAACAGCTGCCGGATTGCCACTCAGGGCACTTGAGTTTTTCAGAGTAAAAGCGTCGATCTGAAATATAGGGAGATCCATGCGCGGTGTTCCAGAGAAAATTCGCAGGCATGCTATCACGGCGACTCGTTTAACGGGAGCAGTAACAGAAGAGGTAACGGGAGCGAGTCAGGCTCCCGGGAGTATTATTTATCAGGGATTAGCCTTTGATGGCGACACCGACGGGCAGTTGCTCGAACCAGCGCAGGAAGTCAGCAACGTGTGGTGGCTTGAACAAGCGGCCATGCTGGGGCGCCATGATCTTGATATCGAGTGCACTTACCCGACGGATCCAGTCGTGTTTAGCGGCATCGGAGGGCATCCAGCGCTGGTGAAATTTTTTCATTTTCGGACCGTGCCGCTCCATGCTGTCTACCCACAGCGGGGCACCGGGTTCTTCGAGGGCGGCACCGACGTCACCGCTCATCAGAATGCCGGCTTTAGCATCCCATACATGAAAATTACCTGAGGAATGCAGGTAGTGCGCGGGAATGAATTGCAGCTGAATACGCCCGAGCGTAATTGTCATGCCTTCATCAGGAATCGCTTTATACGTGATGTTGTTCATACCAAAGTGGCGAATAAAACTTTCCCATAACCATGGAGAATAGAGTTCCGCATTCGGTAGAGCCTGATCCCAGAGCCCGAGAGATGAAATAATGTCAGGATCCTGATGAGAGGCGAACAATTTAGTGATGCCCTCGGCCGGGACGTACTTCAGCACGGAGGACAGCATAGGAGCGAACAGCTCAATACCACCGGGATCAAGGAGAATGGCCTCGTTCCCGCTTTGAATCAGGTATTGGTTGGTATCAATGATGCCATCTGGCTTACCTGGATCACGCGCGAACATAATCCAGCGGTGATCGCCATCTTCATACAAAACGGTGGCTAGCATGCTATTTTCCTTTCCCTGTGGTTCTGGCTGAGCAGACTGTTAGCGCGATTAAGATGGGCTGCAATCCGGTCTGCTGTTTTACGGATGTTGTCGGCAATTACCTCAAGCTGTTCACGGAAATCGCCCGCGGTAGCCGCTTCTACGTGGCTGGAGGTTGCAATCAGGTTTGCAGTTCGAATGTGTTTGTAACTCTCATCGATCTGGCCAATCAGGTCTCTGAGACCGATCTGGAGTTCGTGATTCAGTGCGTCGAGTTGCTTATCGCATTGATTAATATGCGGGCGGATAGAAGCAAGGTGCTCCGGCTTCTGGGCTTCAACCCAGCGAAAATGTGCCATGGCGTTATCCGAATGCCAGGCTGTTACGGCCTGAGTCGATAGTTTCTCAGCGTGATGATTGATCACCCTCGATTGCGAGATAATGGCACTGGCGAGTTCTTCAATAAAATCCGTGATCGCACGGAAGCCAACAGTCTTACTCCCGGCACGAACCGCCAGCGCCCTGGCATTCTTTGCTGTCAGGGCCAGACCTCTGGCTTCTATCATTGCCTGGTGCAACTCGGCGGATACGCTGGCTGCAATTATGAATACTGGCGCGGCCACAATCTCTCTCCATCAGGTGGGTATTCCCACTAAGCTTAGAATAGATTCTGAATTAGGGTAGTTCTGTCCCTGCAGCATTTGTTCGCAGCCAGCCTCTTATCCTTCGAAGTACGGTATTGCTGTCGGCAGAGGCACTGCTGAGGTGAATTTGTTGATAACGGTCGTGATGGCGACGCTTCATTGCGCCCATTCTCTGTTTGTCCTGCCATGAAGAGGACCTCGCCTCTGCGGTAAGGATATCGAGCACGGGAACTTCCAGCGTTTCCAGAACCTGAGAGAGACGCAGAGGGCTCAGAGGGTGTTCTCTCGGATCAACCAGAACCAATACCAGACCGTTTGAGTTTTCAGTCTCACGTTGTCGGGTCTGTACGGCATTCGCAGCCCATACGGCACTGTCACCATGAGCGATAACGACATTGTTCAGCTGGCCGCGGCTGGCCAGATAACCCAGGCCGGAGCGAATGCGCCCGGCAATGCCTTCGGTGTAGGCTTTGCGCTTCTCTTCAGCAGTCAGCCCTGGGGTGGTTTCAGCAGCAGGCGTATCGTCCTGAGAAGTCCCGTCCTGAGAAGGCGCTTGTGATGCGGCTTCTTCCACATCCGTTTCTTCGGTAGCAAGGTTCTCGGCCGGTTCCTGATCTGGCTCAGCATCGGATTCTTGTGCAGTTTCTTCCGTGTTTTCTTCAGTGCTGTCCTCTTCAGAGGGCGGGGCCTCGGGCTCTGTGGGTATACGCACAGGCAGCCGCTCCACTGGTGCGGTTGGCAGTTCAATTGCCAGCGTGGTCCAGCCATAGTCAGTCAGTGCCTCCCGCAGTGGCGCAACCAGTTCGGGCCAGTGAGCATGTTGTTCGATGTCGTGAAGTATCAGTGCGCCACCCTGTGGCCTACCGCTTTGTTCCCGTAGGAATAGTCCATGAAAAGAGTCGGGTCCGGCGACGAGGGTCACAACCTCATCCGAACGTTGAAACAGCGCCAGGTGCTCAATGATGCTCTGGTGTCGTTCTGAGTCGGGGTAAGGGACCGCCCGGACAGGTGCGACGGGGGCAGGACTTCCGGACTCATCCGTTGCCTGTTCTGCCGTTTCCTCCGGCGGAGTACTTTCATTCTCTTCCTCTTCACTGAACGCCGGCAACGAGACGGCAATCAGGAGTAGGCAAGTGGCAAAGCAACAGGCAAACATTGGTTTCATAGCGTCAGAAATATCGCGAATCAAGGACATACATGAACAACAGCAAGAACCGTTCCCCAATACAGAATGGTACGAGGGCCGGATGGCACAGGAAATGGCCTGGTAAATGGCATAGGAGAGGGAGAGCACGTACAATAACGCCAAATTCACTGCCCCCTGGAATCCAAGCCCATGAAGGAATGTCTGATTGCCCCGTCTATCCTGTCCGCCGACTTTGCCCGCTTAGGTGAAGAAGTCGACAACGTTCTGGCAGCCGGTGCCGATGTCGTTCATTTCGATGTGATGGATAACCACTACGTTCCGAATCTTACGATTGGCCCTATGGTGTGTAAGGCTCTGCGTAATCATGGCGTGATCGCGCCCATTGATGTTCACCTGATGGTCAGCCCGGTTGATCGCATGATCGCGGATTTCGCCGAAGCGGGAGCGACCTACATCACCTTCCACCCTGAAGCTTCAGACCATATTGACCGTAGCCTGCAGTTGATTAAATCCGCCGGCTGTAAAGCGGGTCTGGTATTTAACCCGGCAACGCCGTTGCATTACATGGACTACGTCATGGACAAGCTCGATGTTGTCTTGCTGATGTCAGTTAACCCAGGGTTTGGTGGTCAGTCTTTTATTCCTGCGACGCTGGACAAGTTGCGCGAAGCACGTAAAAAGATTGACGAGTCAGGCTACGACATCCGCCTCGAGATCGATGGTGGTGTGAAGGTCGACAATATTGGTGAAATATACGCCGCTGGGGCGGATATGTTCGTTGCCGGTTCTGCGATCTTTAATGCACCAGATTACAAAACCGTCATTGACGACATGCGTGCGGAAATCGCCAAAGCGGGCAGCTGATCCATGTTCAATGCAGACGTCTGCGCTCTGACAGGCGATGGTCAGCCGCAGCTGGTACTGCTTGATCTGGATGGCACTCTGATCGACAGCGTGCCTGATCTGGCAGCAGCAACCGACAATATGCTGGTGGCACTGGGTCGTAAGGTGGCGGGTCCTCAACAGGTTGCAGATTGGGTAGGTAACGGTGCGGATATGTTGGTGCGTCGTGCGCTCGCAGAAGGAAACGAAGACGCCGCATTAGCGCTTGATGCTGATCAGGTATCGACCGCGCGACAGTATTTCGATGACGCGTACCTGAAATGTCTTCATCACGCGACCGGCGCGTTTGACGGTGTGGATACGTTTCTGCAGACCATTGAAGCCAGAAAAGTATTGGTGACGAATAAACCGCGTCTGTTTACTGAGCCCCTGATTCGTTCTCTGGGCTGGCAAACATACTTTGCTTTTCTGCTTTGCGGCGATGACCTCGCTGAAAAGAAGCCATCGCCTGTTCCGGTTCTGCATGCCTGTAAGGAAACGGGAATTAAGCCTTCTCAAACCATCATGATTGGTGACTCCCGCCATGATATTGCCGCAGCGAAAGCGGTAGGCGTTGCGACGGTCGCAGTGACCTACGGATACAATCATGGCGACGATATCCGTAACAGCGCTCCGGATCTGGTGGTCGACTCATTGAGCGAATTACTTGTTTAGGTAAATCATGACCGAATCTCTCCAATTTCTTTCAGGTTCACCGTTACTCGCTGCATTAATAACAGCTTTTGTTCCTGCTACATTTGCTTTGGGCTGGTTGTTGCGTGAGCGTAAAGCAGCGTCAGACAAAGAAGCGTCAGCGCTGCAGGTTCAGCAATTGACGGCGGACGCAGAGCGCCTGCGCGAAGAAAAGTCCTTGCTGGCTGATCAGCTCAATGCTGAACGGTCGGCGCGTCAGGAAGCAGAAGCCCGTGCCAATGATTCGGGGCTCGCGCTGGCCAGAGAACAGGAAAAACTCGCTGCGTTAGTTCGTCAGGAGGCGCTACTGAATAATCGCATATCGGAGTTGGATTCGAAGTCATTACAGCTCCAGATGCAACTCAGTGATATGCAGTCGCGACTGGCGACCGAGCAGGAGGCCCGGCAGCAGGAACAGCGCAGCGCCGATGAAAAGCTTGCGGTTATTAATGAGTCACGTGAGCAGCTGCTAAAAGAGTTTGAAAATCTGTCACAAAAAATCTTTGAGCAGAAAACCAAGCAGTTCAGTGAGCAGAGTCGGCAGGGCATTAATGCCTTGTTGAATCCTTTCCGCGAACAGCTCGAAGGACTGAAGAAAAAAGTAGAGGACGTGTATGTATCCGACGCTAAAGACCGTGCGTCCTTGCAAGCACAGATCGGCGAACTGCATAAGCTGAATCAGCAGATGAGTGCAGAAGCGCACGCTCTGACAACCGCGCTGCGCGGTGAAAAGAAAAAGCAGGGTAACTGGGGCGAGCTTGTACTGGAAACGGTGCTGGAAAAATCCGGATTGCGTGAAGGCGAAGAGTTTGTTCGCGAGCAGTCACTCAATGACGACCAGGGTAAGCGCTATCGCCCGGATGTCATTATTAATCTACCGGACGATAAACACATTATTGTCGATTCTAAAGTCTCGCTGAATGCCTATACCGATATGGTCAATGCCGAAACGGACGCCGAGCGTTCGCAGTATGCGCGCCAGCATGTTGAGGCCATCCGACAGCATATCCGCACTCTGAGCGAAAAAGCTTATCAACAACTCGAAGGTCTGAACTCGCCGGATTTTGTGTTTCTCTTTATGCCGGTAGAGCCTGCGTTTATGGCTGCATTCGAGCAGGACGATACTCTGTTTAATGAAGCGTTTGAGCGTCGGATTGTTGTGGTGACGCCGACAACTCTGCTGGCAACTTTGCGCACGGTAGCCAGTATCTGGGCAATTGAGCGACGTAATAAAAGCACCGAAAAACTCGCCGACCAGGCCGGTAAGATCTATGACAAGCTGGTGATTGTTGCTGAGCGGATGGAAACCATGGGACGTCAGATCAACACAGTTCAGAGTACCTACGACGACACCTGGAAAGCACTCAAAGGCGGACGCGGAAACCTGATTAATCAGGCGGACCAGTTCCGTAAGCTAGGCGTCCGGGCTAAGAAGGAAATGGCAAAATCGCTGGTAGAAGAAGCAAATGCTGAACATGAGTTGCATGAGGCTCAGGCTTTAGAGTCGATCAAACCAGAGTTTAAAGAGTCAGGTCGTCAGTCTGGTTCTGGTTCTGGTTTTGGTTCTGGAGAGGAGAACTTCTCCCTGACTTCGGCACCTTCAGAGAAAGAGACGTCAGACTCATGAGCGAAAGAGACGATATTTATACCCGGCCGCATGAATCGGTAGCCGACTTTGAGTTTAACAGCGCAGTCGCCCGTGTTTTCCCGGATATGATCAAACGCTCGGTACCCGGATACGCTGAGACCGTGGCGATGTCGGGCATTATTGCAGCGAGATACGCACAGCCGGGGACGAACTTATATGACCTGGGCTGTTCTCTGGGGGCGGTGACTCTGGCCATGCGTCATGCACTGAAGAACAGCGATTGCAGAATCATCGGTATTGATAATTCACAGTCTATGCTGGAACGCGCTGGGCATTACCTCGCTCTGGACGATGAAGGTCCAGAGGTTGACCTGGTCTGCGCCGATATTTGTGATTATCCGATAGAAAACGCGTCAGTAACTGCACTTAATTTTGTTCTGCAGTTTATTGAGCCTGAAAAACGTCTGAGTCTTCTCTCGCGTATTGCAGAGGCTAGCTGTGACGGCGGCGCACTTATTCTGTCTGAAAAAATAGCATTTTCAGACAGTGAGCAGTGCATTCAGGATACTCTGCACCATGACTTTAAGCGTGCTAACGGCTATTCAGATCTTGAGATAGCACAGAAGCGCAGTGCCATCGAAAACGTACTGATTCCTGAAACTGAAGAAGTGCATCGTGACCGACTGAAAGCAGCTGGTTTCTCTCAGGTAATCCGCTGGTATCAGTGTTTTAATTTTGTTTCTTACCTCGCTGTTAAATAAATAGTTAAATAAATAGCTAAATAAATCGATAAAAAATGACTGCCGCCGACAATTCTTTGCTGCCATGGTTTGATGATGTTCACGTGTTTCTCTGTGAAGGGAAATTCAGCCCGTGGGGCAATATTCTGCGCGAACAGTTACAGACGTTTCTTCATGATAAAGAACACGGCGACCAGGCGAGATGGCTGGAGGCGCTGGATAGCCTCCCAGCGATTACACCAGAAGCGTGTGACCTCACATCCTATGATCTTGCGTTGACCAAAACTCAGCTTGATGATGCACAGCGCGATGCTGTGGAGCAGGGGCTGCGCGGCCTGATGCCGTGGCGTAAAGGCCCATTCCGCTTCTTTGATACCTACGTCGATACCGAATGGCGGTCAGATTGGAAATGGGATCGGGTGGCTCCGCATCTTGCCCCCATAAAAGGGCGCAATATTCTCGATGTCGGCTGTGGTTCTGGCTACCACATGTGGCGCATGCTGGGAGACGGTGCCGGGCGGGTGATTGGTATTGATCCGTCACGCCTGTTTTTAATGCAGTTTCAGGCGTACAAACGCTACGCAGAACGCGCCCATGGGACGTTAAGCATCGATCTCCTGCCGCTACGTATGGAAGACGTGCCACCACGACTACGCGCGTTTGATACCACCTTCTCTATGGGGGTGCTGTATCACCGGAAATCCCCGATTGATCACTTGCAGGAATTACGGGATACATTGCGCCCGGGTGGCCAACTGGTACTCGAAACTCTGGTGATAGATGGTGAGCTGGGTGAAGTACTGATGCCCGAAGACCGGTATGCCATGATGCGTAACGTCTGGTTTTTGCCTTCTGTGGAAACACTGCTTTTATGGTGTCGTCGCGCGGGTTTAAAGAACCCCAGGGTCGTAGATTTGAATCAGACGTCTTTGGATGAGCAACGCAGCACTGACTGGATGCGCTTTAATTCGTTGCCTGATTTTCTCGATCCGGAAGATCGCAATAAAACCGCGGAGGGCTATCCGGCCCCACTGCGAGTGGTCGTCCTGGCTGAAAGTTAAACCGGGTATTATTCATCACCGTGAAGGTAACAGGTGCGCCTCTGTAATGGGGATAAATCGGTCTGCAGCGTCGATCAGAGACTTGGCCGTAAGAGCCTCCACGCCGACGACCCAGCATTGCGCACCGTCTCTTCGGGCACGTTTCAGCGCCAGATCAAAATCTCCGTCACCAGATAACAACACGATGATATCTGACGACGGAGCGGCATCCAGCAGGTCGATGGTAATACCGACGTCCCAGTCGCCTTTGGCTGAGCCGTCGCGTCGATGAATATAAGGCTTCAGGCGCACGTGAAAGCCAATGTCTTTCAATATGCGCTGGAAGTTCATCTGCCCGGCATCGCCACGATCAATTGCATACGCGACGGCGGTATGAAGTTCACGGCCCTTTATCAGCTCATCCCACAACGCCCGGTAATTAAAGTGACGCCCGAATTCCTGCCGGCAGGTGTAATAAATGTTCTGTACGTCTGCAAACAAGGAAATGCTGGGTGTCATCTGAAGGCCATGGTTAACGATTACGGATAGTCAGGGTATCAGGCTTTGAACATAGCAGCCGCATTCCGGTCAACATCAAAGGCCTGAGCCGCGATGTGACGGCGAGCCCATATCTTTTCGTGGAAGTAATATCCGACCGTGTTAATGGCGGGCTCCACGATAGCGATTGCCCCACCAACAATAAAGCTGCCGCTTAAGGCGTAGGCCACAGAAAAGGCAATGGCGAAGTGCATAATGGCAAAGCTGATAGTCTTAGTCATGAGGCTGATCTCGCTGTAGGTTGCTTTAAGAACTTTAGAATAGCACTTGAGAATCATTATCATATTTGATCTTATCCATTATCCCGATAGGTGTTCGCTATCACGAAAGTGCTTGACCGATACCTCTAAGGGTGTATACATTTGTATGCAAACAAGGAAAGCCAACCTCAAGGAGAGTAGGGTGCTCAATAAATCCCAATCCATCAGCGTCAGACTGTCTCCGGAAGATTACGCGTATCTTATGCGTATTGAGCAAAATGGTGCTGTCACCCAGAGTGAAAAAGTACGCGAGCTTATTCGTATGGCTCGGGAGCAGGTCGGCTCCGAAAGTTTTACCCGAGCCTATTTGTCGTCTTCAGAAGTAGCAGCGCCCATCCTTGCAGAATGTAAATCTGACCCTGAATCACGCAGTGATGTTTGTGAAGCCCTGCTCGCTGGGGTAGCAGAGACCGCAGCTTGCGTACAGGCCACGATGCGTGATGATGCCTTTCTGAGAAACCTGGAGCAGAGATTACTCCCTGTAGCTGAGCAATTGGTTAAGCAACTGCTACCTGCTCTGATATCTGAACATGCTAATCGTCTTGAAGACGTCGATGTCGACCGTAAACAGCGGCTTCTTCATTTGATTGAAACTCTGACTGAATAGATTAACGACACACTGAGGAATACATTATGCCGGAAGGATACATCGCAAGAATCGGGCGCCTGGTAGCAGCATCCGCGAATACCCTGATCGATTCGTTGGAGAATGTCGCACCCGTTATGGTAATGGAGCAGACGATCCGCGAAATTGACGAAGCCATTGAAGAAGTCAGGCAGCAGCTAGGCAAGACAGAAGCGGCCCGTTATCTCAGCAGCCAGTCTCTGAATAAAGATAACGCCCGCCATGTTGAGCTTCAGGAGCAGATTGAAATTGCCGTCAACGAAGGTCGCGATGACCTTGCAGAAGCAGCGATCGCTCGTCAGATGGACATAGAGGCCATGCTTCCGGTGGTTGAGAAATCAATTACTGATGCCGATGCTGAAATTGTTGAACTGAATTCTTACATTCAGGCTCTGCAGGCGAAAAAGCGTGAAATGGAAGAAGCGAAGGAAGAGTACCGGAAAGCAGAAGCGCAGGCTTCTGGTGAACCCGGTGTTCCAGGTAGTAGCGAACCCTCCCGCCGTGTAGAGAAAGCTACGGCAGCGTTTAACCGTGTGATGAATAATGCCGGTGCACCGGGCGTCAGTGGAAATCAGGATGCTGCTAAGTTAGCCGAGCTGGAATCACTGTCGCGCAGTAACCGTATTAAAGAACGTCTAGCACGTATTAAGTCGGAATCGTAAATGGAATTTCTGCTCGCCGATAATAATTTCCCGTTCAGTGTCGCTTTGATGCTGATGCTGATTATTGCTCTGACTGAAGGCGTGTTGACGGTCATCGGTGCGGGTATGTCCGAAGCGATAGACAGTCTGCTTCCCGATGTTGAGTTTGATATTGACGGGAATATCAGTTCGGGAGGGGTACTGACCAGTTTTCTTGGCTGGATTCGTTTCGGGCAGGTCCCTGCGTTAGTACTTCTGGTTATCTTTCTCGCTACTTTTGGGCTTGCCGGGTTGGTTCTTCAGTCAGTTCTCGAAAGTATCCTGGGCTTTACGTTACCCGCATTAATTGCTTCGCCCCTGGCAGTCGTTGCTGCGCTACCAATGGTGCGTGGATGCAATGGAGTATTAGCTAAAGTCGTTTTCAAAGACGAGACGGAATCTATTTCCTCCAGCACCTTTGTGGGTCGCGTTGCGGTCATCACCATAGGTGAAGCTCGTCAGAATTCTCCGGCGGAAGCCCGTTTTAAGGATCGTCACGGCACTACCCATTACGTCATGGTCGAGCCAATGGAAGACGTTGTTTTTAAACAGGGCGACAAGGTACTCCTGGTCGAGTCTGCTGGGGCGACGTTTAAAGTGATAGAACCTGCTAACCCGAATCTGGGGCAGGTATAAATATTAGTGAATCCCTCATAAGGAATTGAAGAAAAATGAGTAATCTTGGTTCAATTATTTTTATTTCAGTCGTGCTGTTTGTTGCGCTGCTGGTGGTCGGTATTATTTTTTCCCGGTTATATACCCGAGCGTCTAAAGAACGGTCTTTTGTTCGTACCGGTATGGGCGGGCAGAAAGTAATTCTCAATGGTGGGGCAATGGTATTACCGGTACTTCATGAAGTGATTCCGGTAAATATGAATACCTTGCGTCTGGCTGTATCCCGCAAGGAACAGCAGGCACTGATTACTAAAGATCGTATGCGTGTTGATGTTCTGGCTGAATTCTATCTGCGTGTAAAGCCAGAGAATGATGCGATCGCAAACGCCGCTCAGACACTGGGTGCGCGCACGCTTGACCCTGAAGCTCTGAAAGAAATGATCGAGGGTAAATTTGTTGATGCTCTACGCTCCGTAGCAGCTGAAATGGAAATGGCAGAGCTGCACGAACAGCGCAGCCAGTTCGTTCAGAAAGTGCAGCAGGTCGTGAGTGAAGACCTGTTAAAGAATGGTCTGGAGCTCGAGTCTGTATCGCTCACAGGGCTGGACCAGACTCCGCGTGAATTCTTCCAGCAGGACAACGTGTTCGATGCCGAAGGTCTTTCGAGAATGACCCGCTCCATTGAAGCACGTCGTAAAGAGGTGAACGATGTAGAGCAGGAGACCAGAGTTCAGATTGAAACCAAGAACCTGGAAGCCGAACGCCAGCGTCTCGAAATTCAGCGTGAAGTCCGTTATGCACAGATGGATCAACAGCGCGAAATTGAGAATCGCGAAGCACAGCAGCAAGCGGATATCGCAAAAGAAAGAGCAGACAAAGAACGTACCGCAATGCAGGCTGAGATCATTGCAAAGCGTGAAGTCGATGAATCCCGTATTGAAGCGGATCAAACAACTCGTCTGCTGGAAATTGAGAAAGAGCGTCGCCTCCGTGAGCAGGAAATTGAGCGTGAACGCCAACTGGAAGAGCGCGAAATTGAGAAACAGAAATCTCTGGAAATTGCTCAGCAGGAACGTGCGATCGCCGTTGCTCAGAAATCGAAAGAGCAGTCGCTGGCTGATCAGGAAGCTAACGTAGCGCGCTCAGAAGCAGTAAAAGCGGAAGAGAAAGTAACGACTGCGAAGCAGGTAGAAATTGCAGAACGTGAAAAAGAGATCGAACTGATCGAAGCTAAGAAAGAAGCCGAACGCCAGGCGACGGGTGTGAAAGTATCAGCCGAAGCTGAGAAGTTTGCAGCCGAAGACAAAGCTGAGGCGCTGCGCTTGCAGGCACAGGCTGAAGCAGATGCGATTCGCGTCCGGGTTGAAGCTGACCGTGAGAAATACATTGTAGATGCAGAAGGTCAGCGTGCAATGAATGAGGCTTTGAACAGCCTCAGCGAAGCACAGATTGCACTTAAGCGCGTATTGAGCCTGCACGAGAGTCTGCCAATGATTATCCGTGAGAGCGTCAAGCCTCTGGAGAATATCGACGGTATGAAGATCGTATCAATCGATGGGCTCAGTGGTTTGGGCGAGGGGGGCCACAAAGGTATTCTGAGCGCAGACAAAGAAGCCGGACAAAGCTTGCCTGAGGCTTTGGTCGATAGTGCCCTGAAGCATCGCGCCATGGCACCTTTGGTTGATTCACTGTTAAAAGAAGCTGGCGTGAATGATCTGACGGCAGATCTGAATTCCTGATTTTTATCCTGTTAATTGACCTGCCAACTGGCCTGCGTTGGCAGGTCAGTTGGCTGGATAGTCGGCATGGTCATTGAGCGTGCCGTTAAGTGGATACTGCCCTCTACAGGCCTGACTCGGATGCCTGTTTTATCTTACTGAAAAATGCTTCTCTCGAGCGTTCGCGCTTTACTGTATCGAAGACGGATTTAATCGTCTCTGAATGCATCGAAAAATAGTGCAGCCATTGCTTCAGCCTGTCCGTGAGCTGCTTATCGGTTAAGTGTTCCAGGGATTCTGATAGTTTCTCCAGCAATGCAAGGTGTTGCTGCCATGTCATGGGTTTATAATCGGGCTCTTTAATCACCCGCGCCAAGTCCGGGGTGGCGACCAGGCCTCGTCCAATCATCAGAAGATCAGATTCACTTTCCTGTTGGCATTGTTGTGCCTGTTCAGGCGTCCAGATTTCACCATTGGCGAGTACCGGAATATCGACGACCTGCTTGATGTCGGCAATCCATTTCCAGTAAGCCGGTGGCTTATACCCTTCTGTTTTCGTGCGGGCGTGCACCGTTAACCATTGAATCCCTCCTGAGGTGAGTGCAGATGCATTCTCAAGTGCCAGGCTTTTATCCTTAAAACCTAATCGCATTTTGGCGCTGACAGGAATGTTCTCAGGTACCGCATCGCGAACTGCACTGGCGATACGGTTGAGAAGGTCTGGATACTGCAGTAACACAGCGCCACCCTGGCTGCGGTTGACAGTCTTTGCCGGGCAACCAAAATTCAGGTCAATGGCAAGGGCACCCAGCTCAGCAGCTTTTGCAGCATTGCCTGCCATGAGTTCAGGGTCGCTGCCGAGCAGCTGCACGTGGACTGGTGTGCCTGCGAGGGTGCGCCCGCCGTTGTGTAATTCGGGGCAGAGACGGTAGAACACTTTCGATGGAAACACTTGTTGCGTCACACGGATGAACTCTGTGACGCAGTGATCAATGCCGCCTACGGCGGTCAGCAGCTCCCGGAATGTTCCATCCATCAGGCCTTCCATCGGCGCCAGAGCAATATAAGGGCGCTGAGTATCTGTGAAAGGCAGGGTTCCGGTAAACATTGATCTGTCTCGGGGAAAGTGTTGTTGAGTGGCGCGCGAGTATACGCGAGCTGTCAGCGCATATGCTACCGCCGACCAGTGCATGAGCGGCCTGTGGCCGTTTTAGGCGGTTGCTTTGGCTGGTCAAGTTAAGTACTCTAGCGCAGCTTGCCGGACTCCGTGGCAGGACGTTTTGTGTCTGCCAGACGGATACGGAGAGATCCACAGAGACCAATTTGAGGAGCGCCTGCATGGCTGAGCCAAGCATCGTATCACAAGGTCTGGAGCTGATGATTTTCGGTATGGGCGTCGTATTTGTCTTTCTGACAATGCTGGTGTTCGTTACTGGAGCCATGTCCAGAATTGTGAACAAAATTGCTCCTGAGGTAGAAGTGCCAGCGGCTAAACCAGCCCCAGCGCCACAGACCACAGGGGTGGATCCGCAGTTGTTAAAAGTATTATCTGCGGCAGTAAAAGAGCATCGTGCCCGCCAAAAGTAAGGCGCGATATAAGAAGAACTCAACGTTAATTAACAACGTTTACGGAAGAAAAGGCCATCATCCATGACCGATTCTAAGAAACCATTAGGTATTACCGACGTCGTCCTGCGTGATGCTCACCAGTCTATTCTGGCGACCCGCATGCGTATCGATGACATGCTCCCTATTGCTGAAAAACTCGACCAGGTTGGTTATTGGTCACTTGAGTCCTGGGGCGGCGCAACATTTGACTCCTGCATCCGCTTCCTCGGTGAAGATCCATGGGATCGTATCCGCGAATTCAAGAAAGCAATGCCAAAGACCAAGCATCAGATGCTGCTGCGTGGTCAGAACCTGCTTGGCTACCGTCATTACGCTGACGACGTGGTTGAAAAGTTTGTAGAGCGTGCGGCTACCAATGGCGTAGACGTTTTCCGTGTGTTCGACGCAATGAACGACCCGCGCAACCTTGAGACAGCATTGAAAGCTGTTAAAAAACAAGGCAAGCATGCGCAGGGTACGCTGTCTTACACCACCAGTCCGGTCCACACTCTGGATTCCTGGATTGATCTGGCAAAACAGATCGAAGATATGGGTGCTGATTCCATCGCCATTAAAGATATGGCCGGTATCCTGACGCCGTACCAGGCTTACGAGCTGGTATCTCGTCTGAAGTCACAGACTGACCTTGAAGTTCAGCTGCACGCACACGCGACAGCGGGTATGTCTGACATGACCATTCTGAAAGCGATCGAAGCGGGTATTGACCGCGTTGATACTGCGATCTCTTCTATGTCGATGACCTACGGCCACACGGCAACAGAATCTGTTGTTGCTGCATTGGCGGGTACGGATCGCGACACAGGGCTGGATCTGTTGCTGATCGAAGAAATTGCTGCTTACTTCCGCGACGTTCGTAAGAAGTACGCTAAGTTTGAAGGCGCACTGCGCGGCACTGACAGCCGTATCCTCGTTGCTCAGGTGCCAGGTGGCATGCTGACCAACATGGAAAACCAGCTGCGCGAGCAGGGTGCGTCTGACAAGTTCGACGACGTTCTGAAAGAAATTCCACGCGTTCGTGAAGACCTGGGGCATATCCCTCTGGTTACTCCAACGTCTCAGATTGTTGGTACTCAGGCAGTACTCAACGTTCTGACAGGCGAGCGTTATAAGTCTATCTCGAAAGAGACTCAGGGTATCCTGAAAGGCGAATACGGTGCGGCTCCTGCGGCAATGAACGCTGAGCTTCAGGCTCGTGTTCTGGATGGCAAAGAAGCCATCACCTGTCGTCCGGCTGATCTGATCGAAAACGAACTCGATAAAGTGATCGCTGATGTCGATAAGCTTGCAGCAGAGAAAGGTATCGAGCTGTCTGCCGACAAGATCGATGATGCTCTGACCTACGCTATGTTCCCTCAGATTGCGCCTAAGTTCCTTGAGAACCGCAATAA
>NZ_DDKU01000150.1:568-6032 GCF_002339775.1 Thalassolituus sp. UBA2590 | reverse complement strand
GGTTTCGCCCGGAGCCACGCTGACGGAGTTATCGTAGAAACCAAAGATGTAGTTTCCTTTCACGTAACGACCGTTGTAGGTGTGCTGCTGATCCTGTGCAGGAATCCACGCAGATACGAAGTAGTGTTGCAGAATGGCAGCCCAGCCACCTTCTTCAACGCTTTTGAATTTGCCTTCTTCGAGGTCATCAAAACCTACTTTCTGGTAACGCTCTTCACTGGTGGTCAGTGCGGCACCCAGATACGCCTGCATACCCATGCTGCTTGATTGAGAAGGGTCATCAGAACCGTCACGCTTCAGCTGTGCATAAAACGCACCCTGCCATGGCTCCTGCGAGATGTTGCGTACTTTGTAGCGCACATCCATCAGGTATTCACCACGGGTGAAGGTGAAGATTTTTTCTACGTACGCTTTTTCAGACTGGTGAGTCAGCACAACTTCGAGTGTGTCTTCGCCTTCGTTCAGCGTGTATTCAGTATTTTCAGTGCTGTACAGCGCACCGTTGTTTTTGTCGATGCCGTCACGTCCAACCAGGCCGCTTTGTGCGATAAAGAGACGAGTATTGCTATTTTCGAGCAAGGTAAATGGAACGTCTTTTTGTTTAATCGACTTTGAATACTGAGGTAAACGAACCGAAACAACCTGACCGCCCTTAGGATTGATCTCTACGTTGAGAACGTCGGTCTGTACTGTGATGACGTCACCCGTCGGTGCGGCAACTTCAGGCATATCAGCTGAGCTGACCGCTGGTTGATCACTGACATCCGGTACATCTGCATCTACAGCATCGGAAGTGTCTGGGGTGTCAGAACCAAAATCTGGTGCTGATTCGTTGCTGGTTTCAGCAACTGGGGTCGTAACGTTCTCAGTTCCGTAATCCTGATTCCAGGCAAGAATCAGCATATAAGAGGAGATCGCAAGTCCTGCATAAATGACTAAACGGCGGATATCCATGATCAGGGTTTCCGTTGGCAACAATGAGTTGAATGAGTGTGTGTTTCCAGATCTGGTACCAGATCGACACCGTGACCACCCCATGGGTGACAACGGCCAATACGACGAAGTGCTAACCAGCCTCCACGAAGGATTCCGTAACGACGGATGGCTTCTTCAGCGTATGAGGAACAAGTGGGGTAGTATCGACAGCGGCTGGGAAGCATCGGACTGATGGCATACCGATATACAGAAATCAGCGTCAGGGCTATCCTGGCTACAGGATTAACGCCGCGGTTTGCGTTTTCTGCCTTGGTGTTTGCCATGGGGTTTCTTCAGTCTGAACCAGAGGCTGTCGATCATCTCACGAATCTGCTGATTGTCCAGCTGAACGATTCCCGAACGTGCCAAAATGACAAAGTCATGGCTGGCGAGATCATGCTGATGCTGTCGGAAAGATTCGCGGACCAGGCGTTTAACCCGGTTGCGATCTACCGCTAGCTTGAGCTGTTTTTTCGCCAGAACAAAACCGACACGAGGTCGGTTCAGTTCGTTGGGAGCAGCCAGTACCAGAAGGTGAGGCGTGCTACCGCGCAGAGCTGTGTTATCGAAAACACGTTTGAATTCTGCCGGTCTCAGCAGCCGTAAGTCTTTACGGAAGCAATGGTCCGGCATACTTCTCTCTGCGCAGATAAGTTACAGCAATTAAGCAGCGAGGCTGTGACGGCCTTTAGCGCGACGACGTGCCAGAACCTGACGGCCGTTTTTGGTTGCCATGCGGGCACGGAAACCATGAGTACGCTTGCGCTTCAGTACGCTTGGTTGAAATGTACGTTTCATATCATCACCCAGTCAGTGTGAACAGGCCCAGATAATCAGGGCAATTTTTAGGGCCGGGAATTGTATGCAAAAGAAACACTTAACGCAACGCCGAGATGGCTTTGTTTATGAACTTTCTGAAAAACGTGAAGACCGGTCATTCTGATGAATATTTATGTTTTAAGTACTGATGATGTGTGATGAAGAAGAGAAGAAATCTGAAGTTATTATTAAAACGGGCGCTTAATTCTGTTGATAACTCAAAAAACTCTATTATTTTCAATGGATTAGACTCGAAATAAGTCTGCGGATAAACGAGGTAAAGACTGTCCGGAAGTTGGGTTCATCTGGTGGACGAAACCATGGGTTATGCACAGTGATGACCGGATCGCGAGTTGTTCACAATTTCATTCACCCCTTAAAAGACAAGCTGTTAAGAGACTTATCCACAGGTCAGGTGGTAACTTTGTTCATCAGAATGACGTATTTCTGTGGATAACCAGCACTTCCTCGGGTAGTATGTCCGTCTTCTTTATAGCTATTCATTTCGACGTCAGGATCAGAGGTGCATGTGACGGGTTTGTGGGAAGACTGCCTGGGGTATCTGCAGCATGAGTTACCCGCACAGCAATACAACACATGGATTCGTCCTCTGACCGCCAGCGCTGATAATGGACAGCTCGTCCTGAGTGCGCCTAACCGGTTTGTAAAAGACTGGGTAAGAGATAAGTACCTGCAGCGGATTCAGGAAATCATTTCAGATCTTAATGGCGGCTTGCTCACGCACGTTAATATCGTAGCGGGTGAGTCCCGTCCTATGTTTCAGCGTCCGACGACACCGCCGCCTCGCCCAGAGCCTCGTTCTATAAAAGACGATACGATGAGCTTTGCCGCGCCGCGAGAACCAGCATCTAAGATAGAAACTGCGCCATTGGGCGGCTCTTACAGTGCTGAACCTATGGCGTTTGCTGAAGATTCTGGCCCGTCAGCTGCCGAACTTGCGGTGGTTGATCCGGTAACTGAGCCCGCGCCGGTTGCACCGACTCCGCCACCTAAAAGAAAGGTGCAGGTAGAGGGTGGCCTGCAGCATCAGAGCTTCCTTAATCAGAACTTCACTTTCGATACCTTTGTAGAAGGTAAGTCGAACCAGCTGGCACATGCCGCAGCGAAGCAGGTGTCCGATAATCCTGGTGGTTCGTACAACCCACTCTTTATATATGGTGGTGTTGGTCTGGGTAAGACCCACTTGATGCACGCGGTTGGTAATTACTTACAAACCAAGAACAAGAACGCCCGTGTACTTTACGTGCACTCAGAGCGTTTTGTTCAGGATATGGTGAAAGCACTCCAACTGGGTGCGATTAACGAATTTAAGCGTTTTTATCGTAGCCTCGATGCTCTGCTGATTGATGATATTCAGTTCTTTGCAGGCAAAGAGCGCTCACAGGAAGAGTTCTTCCATACCTTTAATGCCTTATTAGAAGGTGGTCAGCAGATGATCCTGACCTGTGATCGGTATCCGAAAGAGATCGCGGGGCTGGAAGAGCGTCTGAAGTCACGTTTCGGCTGGGGTCTGACGGTAGCGGTTGAGCCGCCAGAGCTTGAAACGCGTGTGGCAATTCTGATGAAGAAGGCCGAGCAGACAGGGATGAATCTTCCGGATGATGCTGCTTTCTTTATTGCTCAGAAAATTCGTTCTAATGTGCGTGAGCTGGAAGGGGCACTGAAGCGTGTCGCTGCAAATGCTCAGTTCACGGGCAGTGAAATCACTCTACCTTTTATTAAGGAGTCGCTGAAAGACTTATTAGCGCTCCAGGATAAACAGGTCAGCGTTGAAAATATTCAACGTACGGTCGCAGAGTATTACAAAATCAAGATGTCTGATTTATTATCTAAGCGCCGTACACGCTCGATCGCGCGACCTCGCCAGGTCGCCATGGCATTGAGCAAAGAACTGACAAATCACAGTTTGCCTGAGATAGGCGAATTGTTCGGCGGCCGGGACCATACAACGGTCTTGCATGCGTGCCGCAAGATTAAAGAATTGCAGGAATCCAGTGCTGATGTGCGGGAAGATTATAAGAACCTGCTGCGCTTACTGACAACCTAACGCCTGTTAGCTCAGGCTCCGGACCGAGTGGAGAACCATGAAATTCGTAATATCCAGGGAAGCCCTTCTGCGCCCACTGCAATTGGTAGCAGGTGTTGTAGAAAAGCGTCAGACTCTGCCAGTACTTTCAAACGTACTGCTTGAAATTGAAGGTCAGCAGCTGTCGCTCACAGGTACCGACCTTGAAGTTGAGCTGGTAGGCCGGGTCACTCTTGATGAAGTCGGCCAGGAAGGTTCGATTACGGTTCCAGCGAAAAAGCTGATGGATATCTGTCGCTCTCTGCCGGATGGCGCTCAGATTGAGATCGAACAGGATGAAGCGCGCGTTAATGTTCGCTCAGGTCGTTCGCGCTTCACGCTTTCTACTCTGCCTGCGACGGAATTCCCGAACGTGGATGCGATTGCCGACGAGCAGTCTTTCTCTCTGCCACAAGCCAGCCTGCGTCATATTATTGATCGCTCAAGCTTTGCCATGGCGCAGCAGGACGTTCGTTACTACCTGAACGGTATGCTGATGGAAGTTACCGCGGACAGTCTGCGCGCTGTTGCTACCGACGGCCACCGTCTGGCGACCTGTGTTACAGAAGTCTCTGGTCTGGCTGAAACACGTCAGATCATTCTGCCGCGTAAAGGTGTTCTGGAGATGGCGAAACTGCTGACTGATCCAGAAGCCAGCGTAAGCCTGTCGCTGAGTGCCAACCATCTGCGTGCTCAAACTGAAGAGTTTACTTTCACTTCGAAATTGGTCGACGGAAAGTTCCCGGATTACAGCCGCGTGATTCCTAAGGGCGGTAGTAACGTGGTTCTGGCTGATCGTACAGATCTGCGTCAGGTGTTTAACCGTACTGCGATTCTTTCTAATGAAAAGTACCGTGGTGTTCGCCTGGTACTGGGTACCGATACGCTTCAGGTATTCGCGAATAACCCAGAGCAGGAAGAAGCCGAAGAAACGACAGCGGTTGAGTATCAGGGCGATGCGCTTGAGATCGGCTTCAACGTTTCTTACCTTCAGGATGTTCTTGGCGTTATTTCAACCGAACAGGTTAAGTTCACACTGTCGGATGCAAACAGCAGCGCATTGATTGAAGAGCCAGACAGCTCTGACGCTATGTACGTTGTTATGCCGATGCGTCTGTAGTCTCAGGCGTTTCTGATTTATGCCAGTCAGGCATCTCAGGATCAGTGGTGTGCGTAATCTGCAGCCACTGATCTTTGATCCCCATCCCCACGTCAATTTCATTTACGGAGATAACGGCTCCGGCAAAACCAGCATTCTTGAAGGAATTGCTGTAATGGCTTCCGGTAAGTCATTTCGTACTAATCAGCTTAAGCATGTGCTTGCCCACGATAATGATCGGATGGAAATGCGTTTTTCCATTGAAGATCCGGATATGGGTGCATGCGAAATGGAATCTCTGCGTTTGAAGGCAGGGGACCATCTTCTTAAGTTGAATGGTTCTGTTCTGACAAGCCAGGCTGAAGCAGCGCATTGGTTGCCGGTTCAGATCATTGAGCCGAATACCTTTAAGTTGCTTTCGGGTTCGCCGGAAGAGCGCAGGGCGTTTATTGATTGGGGTGTGTTCCACGTGGAACAAAGTTTCA
>NZ_DDKU01000150.1:0-268 GCF_002339775.1 Thalassolituus sp. UBA2590 | reverse complement strand
TGTTCCACGTGGAACAAAGTTTCATGGAACAGTGGAAAACCTTCAGAAAGCATCTCAAACAGAGAAACGCCGTACTGAAGCAGAAGGAAGAAGAGTGGCTGGATGTCTGGAACGCTGGCTTTATCGAGGCCGCTGAGCATATCGATAATGAACGCCAGGCGTACCTTAAGCGCTTTAAACCTGAATTTGAGCGGATATTGAACGAGCTAGATCCTTCAATATCTGTCACACTGGCTTATTATCCGGGGTGGGAAAAAGACTCTCGTCT